>JAHDHK010000317.1 GCA_020631335.1 Chromatiales bacterium | reverse complement strand
GCCAGAAATACAGCACACCCACAGCAGCCGCAAACATGGATATCAGCAATCAAGTGCTGACGAATGTGGTTTTCAGTAAGTTGTGACTGAACGCCGCAATAGCCGCCCAGACAGCGGGCACTGCATAGATAATCAACCACACAATACCGTCTGGGTCATTAAGCTGAACCAACGCAAAAAGCACCATTAACAGTAGTAGGACGATATTCAAAACCCGCATAAGATCTCGCTTGATTTATGTGCACTTTGCTCGAACCGGAAATGTGCTGAACGACCACTGTTATTGTAGAAGAATATGTGCGATTCAGCCCGGCAACCTATTTGACAGCGATGGGAGGTGACCTATGCTTTCTGGACATCACC
The DNA here is from genome assembly GCA_020631335.1 of Chromatiales bacterium. Taxonomy (GTDB): domain Bacteria; phylum Pseudomonadota; class Gammaproteobacteria; order Granulosicoccales; family Granulosicoccaceae. The sequence goes on along the minus strand of JAHDHK010000317.1, from coordinate 5,877 downwards.
ATATACCGTCAACATGCCCCCAGAAACCTCCCCGGCAGCCGATGTCGACCTGCAACCGGCTCACGAACATCAGCCCGATGCAACGGTGTTATGGCAGAGGTTTTCGGTCCCGTTTGAGTTCCCGGTTCACTTTACCGACCGCATCTTCGCGACAGAAAACACAACGCTGCTTGAGTGTATCTGCAGGCATGAGCCAAACAAAACCCATCGAATTATTGTGTTTGTGGATGATGGACTACTGGGTAGCCGGCACAAATTAAAAGAGCAAGTTGTCCAATACGCCGCCAACTATCAGTCTCAGATCGAACTGGTATGCCCTCCCATCGCGATGCCGGCAGGCGAAAAAATCAAAAACGACCTGCACTTTGTAGAACAAATGCAAAAGCACCTTGCCGATCATCGCATCGACCGCCACTCTTTTGTCATTGCCATTGGCGGTGGTGCGCTTCTTGACGCGGCTGGACTCGTCGCAGCAACAGCGCACCGGGGTATCAGGCATATACGTATACCCACGACTGTACTGTCCCAGAACGATTCAGGTGTCGGAGTAAAAAACAGCGTCAATCTGTTCGGGCAAAAAAACTACATTGGCACTTTTTCACCGCCCGATTCAGTCATCAACGACTACGACTTTATTCGCTCTCTCAGCGCGCGGGACAAAACCGCCGGCATGGCAGAAGCAGTCAAAGTTGCGCTGATTCGCGATGCAGCATTCTATCGCTGGTTAGCAAAACACGCCGATGAGCTGGCACTGTTTGAAGAGTCTGCTATGAAGCACATGATCAGGCGTAGCGCCGAACTGCACATGCATCAGATTGCCAACGGTGGCGACCCCTTTGAAACAGGTAGCGCCCGCCCACTCGATTATGGCCACTGGGCCGCACACAAGCTCGAAAGCATGTCGCGATATCATCTCCGACATGGAGAAGCGGTTGCAATTGGCTTGGCACTGGATACGCATTATTCGGTGAGTTGCGGTCTTCTCGAAGCGGGAGCCGATGAAGAAGTCTGTTTTCTGCTGGAGCACCTTGGCTTCAGATTGTGGCACAGTGCTCTTGAAGCCAGAAACCACAAAGATGAGCTGGAGATTATTCAAGGCCTGAAGGACTTTCAGGAACATCTCGGCGGACAACTCACGATCACACTACTTAGCCGAATTGGCGAGGGGATTGAAGTGAATCAAGTGGATCACGTTAAGGTTCAACAATCTATTCAATGGTTGAAAAACAGGGCCTCTTAGGGTGAAACCATGCACGCAACCAATCTCCAATGCAACCTGCCCGCTGAAAAAACTACTGTAAATGCCATTGATTTGCTGACGGACTGGCTGCAGCACCGATTGAGCAGCATACAAACCGAATGGCTTGATGCCCGTTTACAAAAAATAATGCATTGCGATTCTGATCGGGATCTGCATATCACACTGGGGATGATCCCCAGAAAGCTCGGGCGGGATGACTTACAACTAACCGATCGTGAACTTGCACAGGCAGAACACCTGTCCGGAGGATGGCGCCCTGTAAACTGGAGCATCGACACTGCTGCAAGGATTTGGATCCTGTGTCATCTAGCACAGGCTGAACCGGATCGATTCAGTAATACTATTGCCGACCTTTGCCGCACTGCGGATTTGGCTGAGTCTATTGCTTTTTATAGCGGGCTTGCGGTTTATCCTACCAGCGCGTCACTCGATCATGTTGTGGCAGAAGGACTTCGCAGCAACGTGAAAGCTATCTTTGAAGCCATTGCTCACAACAATCCGTATCCCGCAATGAATTTCAGCGATCATCGCTGGAATCATATGATTCTCAAAGCATTGTTTATCGATTCCAGCCTCGCACCAATCACCGGACTGGATGAACGCGCCAACGCAGAACTGGCTGAGATACTCTGTGACTATGCGCACGAACGATGGGCCGCAGGAAGGACTGTGAGTATTGAACTATGGCGTTGTGTGGGTCCATTCGCAACCGACAGTAAGATGGACGACTTACTGAAAGTGATCAACAGCGGTCCACAGAGAGAACGCTATGCCGGTTTACTGGCAATGAGCATGCGTCAGTCCGCCGCCGCAACCAGAATTCTCAACGATCACGCGGACGTTTACGCCTGTATTAAGCGTGAAGAATTGACATGGGAAAATGTCGATAGTTTTTCCTGCACAACCCCATCGTGAAACCACTCTGAGCCTGCACCTATGCTGTTTATTGATCCTCACGCACATATGATTTCACGCACCACAGACGACTATGAAGCCATGGCGGCAGCCGGCGTCGTCGCTGTGATCGAACCGGCCTTCTGGATCGGCCAACCCAGGACTTATGTAGGCACTTATATCGACTACTTATCTTCGATCATCGGGTTTGAACGATTTCGAGCCGGGCAGTTCGGTATTCGTCATTATTGTACGGTAGGACTCAATTCTAAAGAGGCTAACAACGCCGAACTTGCGGAAGGGGTGATGGAGATTCTGCCTCGCTTTGCCTTGAAAGAAGGGGTGGTAGCTATTGGTGAAATCGGTTACGACGAGCAAACAGAACTCGAAGACAAATACTTCCGACTACAACTTGAGCTTGCTAAAGAATTTGACCTGCCGATTATGATTCATACCCCGCACAGAGACAAAAAGCGGGGCACGACAAGATCGATGGATGTCTGCGAAGAACACGGCATCGATCCCTCAATGGTCATAGTCGATCACAACAATGAAGAGACTGTGCGCGAGGTACTCGATCGCGGTTACTGGGCAGCATTTTCGATTTACCCATCCACTAAAATGGGTAATGAACGCATGGTAGATATACTGACCGAATACGGCGCAGAGAGAATTATGGTCGACAGCGCCTGTGACTGGGGCATATCCGAGCCACTGGGCGTAGTAAAAACCGCCAGACTGGCATTGCAACGCGGAATTTCCAGAGAGCAGGTAGAGCTAGCCTGCTATCGAAACGCATTGACAGCCTACGGCCAGAGCGGACAAATAAAAGAAGAGCACTGGCTTAATCCGGCTGCCATTGATCAGCGTACTACGTATGAAGGCAACTCAATTCTGCGAGGTGGACGCGAACCCATAGTCCAGGACCCCGCAGTCCAACGTAAAGCTGATGAGCTAATTATTGAATGACATCCGGACCCAACGCGCTGAGTGAACAAAATGCGGTACAAGATGCAGGACTACACGATAAAATCACTGCCATTCAAAGCCTGTCCAACCAGCAGTATTATCCGATAGATAAACTGGATGCTCATGTAAAGAACATCCCTCACCTTGCTATATCTATTTTTATTTTTGAAAACAACAAACTGCTTTTACAAAAACGGGCTGACAGCAAATATCACTCAGGTGGTCTGTGGGCCAACTCAGTCTGTTCGCACCCGCGTTGGGAAGAATCCATAGAAAACTGCGCCAACAGAAGACTTGAAGAAGAACTTGGCTGGCAGGTTCAGTTAACGAAATTTGCGGAAATAAACTATCAGATTCCAGTGGGCAGGCTATTCGAAAATGAACACGTGCATTGTTTTTACGGCATACACGATCCACTCAATAACATTGAACATTTCAATCCGACTGAGGTGGCCGCTGTGCAATGGTGTACACTCGATGACATCACCCGAGGCATTGAATTGAACCCGGACCAATACTCGGAATGGTTCAAGCTGTACATCAACAATTATCGCCCTGTATTCGAAGCGCTGATGCCATAGCAGTGTACTTTATCAAGTGAAGTACCCACACAGATAAGCTGCGTAAGCTAATAAGCTACCTCAGCGCCAAACACGTGCCTGAGCATCAGATCTTTAAATTCAAGTGTGTGAATCGTGTCTTTTTCCGGCAGTAATTCGGCCTGTGAACTGATCAGCACCGGTCCGTGCTGAGGATCATCCGTGGGGCGCCCATGAGACCCTTTCACCAGCTGTGTATCCTTAAGTGAGATGACATCAAGCAGATTTCTAAATCCCAGCTTGCGTCGGGCTAACCGCGAGCCGATCGCAAGCTTCGGATAGCGTATTGCGGGATCAACAAAAAGCTCAACCGGGTCGTATCCGGGTTTGCGGTGTATATCAACCGTTCGTGCATAGTCCGGGGCGCGACTGTCATCCAGCCAGTAATAATAGCTGAACCAACGATCAGATTGGCTGATCGCAACGATATCGCCGGCGCGATCATGATCAAGCCCCCAACGTGCCCTGTCGTCTCCAACCAGCACATGCTCTATTCCATCAAGCTCGGTCAATATACGTTTTACCTTGTCTGCGACAGCAGGCTGGTTGACGTATACATGTGCAATCTGATGATCAGCCAGCGCAAATGCATCTGACGCACCGGCGTCGAGTTGTTCCCGGCCCTTCTCGTTGCGAACCCTCAGTAGTCCCGCCTGTCGCAGTGCACGGTTGATATGTACCGCATCAGTGACCGGGGTAATGCCATATTCTGACACCACCACAATCTGCTGATTTTGTGCATCTGCCTGATCAATTAATTGGCCACAAAGCTCATCGACTTCTCTCAGGTCACGCTGCAACTCGGGATGGGCAGTGTCCGGCCCCAGTCGCTGCAGGTTGTAATCCAGATGTGGAAGGTAAGTCAAAGTTAACGTTGGATTACGCGTTTGCATGATGTGCAGGGTTGCATCACAAATCCACTTACTCGATGTAATGTCCGCCGCCGGCCCCCAGAATTTAAACAGCGGGAACTGCCCGAGCTTGTCGTCGAGTTCATCATGAAGTTCAGCCGGGTATGCGTAATGATCGGGAATTTTCCGACCGTCTGCCGGGTACATCGGCCGCGGGGTTGCACTCCAGTCTGCACTTGAATACATGTTGTACCACCAGAACATCTTTGCGCAGGTAAATTCCGGATTGATGCGTCTGGCTGTCTCCCACAGCTTTTCCCCTTTGACAAGCCTGTTTGACTGTCGCCATAGCCACACTTCGGAGAGGTCACGGAAATACCAGCCATTGGCCACAATGCCGTGTTCGGCCGGCGACAGACCAGTCAGCAGACTGGACTGCGCGGTACATGTCACAGCAGGTGTCACGGCAGTCAGTGGACGCAATCCACCGCGGCGCGCAAGCTTCTGAAGATTCGGCGTATGCTCACCAACCAGTGCAGGGCTCAAACCGACAACTAAAATGACGAGTGTGTTTTGCATCTCACAATAATAGTAGTGAAATGGTACGAATAAAATAAATGTCATCAGCAATTCATGGGCACTGATGACATTCATCACACCAACTACATGACTGAGCTATATTTACTGGGCGAGTTTCCATAATAGTCGCAGCTGACGGACAGGTTGAACAACGACGCTGCCGGCTCAATACAAACCGCCGCTCATTCCGGTCGAATTTGACCACTATGCGTTGTGCGGAGGACATTTTTAGATGCCTTGTCAGTCGAACATATAATGCGTAGTGCCTGATTCTGCATTCTGGTGGACAGCCAGATCAGTACACAGAAAAGAACTCACGCTCACCGAACAGAAAAATATAAAAATCATGTTGCTGCCGCACCAAAACGGTTCTGAATGCCATTTGACCTACTGCTCTAACATCCATAAGGGAGAAAGCCTGACGGAGGTAATGGACAACCTGAAAATACACATCCCGAAAGTGCGCTCAGCACTGGCACACACGGGGGAGTTTGGTATCGGTTTGAGGTTGTCCGCTCAGGCAGCACAGGCATTATCAACACCTGAAGCGCTGAATGAATTGCTTGAACTGCTAAAACACCAGCGAGCGTATGTCTTTACCATCAACGGCTTTCCCTACGGTCCATTTCATGGAACACGGGTCAAGGAAGACGTTTATCTGCCAGACTGGAAAGACCCGGAGCGCTTGCGCTATACCAATCAGCTGGCAGATCTGCTGGCAGAG
>JAHDHK010000316.1 GCA_020631335.1 Chromatiales bacterium | reverse complement strand
CACTGCGTGGACAGATGACTCTCGCTTCGTTTTCAATACCGCGCTCAAGCCAGGCGATGTTCAATATTCTGGCAATCGATTTCAAGTCTTTTTTAATGTTATCGGGTATGGCGGCGGAACCCCCTCTTCCACCACAGGCAGCTTTAAGTTCCTGTGCCAGTTCATCAGCATCCTGTCCCTGAGCTGCAATGGCCGGGTTCAACTCAATTCCCGAACACAACACCTGATTGCTGCCGGCAAGGTCTTTTACTTTGATCGACTCGCAGCAATAAATGCGTGTTTCATTGCCTACATCAAGCAGTGAAATTTGAGCAGAGGAATAGCTCATATCAGAGTCAATTTTTCTAAACACCGCCCAGTGCTGACACGGGTCCTGCACCAGACGCATATTCCCCCAGGGTAAAGGTATGCCATTGCCCCGGTATACCGCGTTTAACTTACCCGGTGGGTAGGCATCAAAGTAGTGCCAATGTGGATAAGGCGATACCGCTGTCATACGCCGCATGACAATAGACGTCGATACATCAACAAACTTACCGATATTGACTTCGTAGGCGTGCTGTTCAAGCAGACGACGAAACGGTACTTTCGGACATAACAACGCAGCAGCAAAAAAGCTGCATTCGAAGTCGCGCCATGCGTGCATGATATCCTGTGCATCCACCGCGCTGGCCTGACTCATATGCGGCACTGCTTCTCTGAAGCCCTCCACTTGCTGCTTACCCGTTAGCATCACACTCTTTACTCCATCACCGTAGTGTAGAGTCTTGTGTCCTATGTACACCGCCAGATCATACTTGTGACGCACAGGTTGCTTTTTCAGCGCTTTATTCAGATTGATCGTATCCGGTGCGGTAAAAAAAGAACGCACCCGATCGGCAGACGTCACACCCAGGTGATTTATCACCTCGGCAGGCAGATCATCAAACCATTTCACTTTGAGGGAAAGCGTCTTACAAATACGCTGCAGGTCTTCAAGATTAAGTGGCATCTGCTTTTTTCCAACCTCTTCTGCTGCACGCTCAAGATCGGGAAAATGGTTTTGATTACGCTCCTGATGTGCGCGGATCAACAGGTGCGCAAACTGCCTGCCTGATGTCCCGGTCTGTGAGAGCATTTCGGGGATAGCGATTTGCAATATGTCGTGGGAAAAAAGAAACCCCGGCTCCAGCGCCATACCGGTGATACCACCACGATTCCCTTTTTCGGGAACAATCTCTTCATCTCTGGAAGCATCATCAAGAAACCAGTCAGGTGATTTCTGAAAGACATTGGCAATCACCTCAAGCATCGCTTTACTGGGAGTGCGCTTGCCCCTTTCGATCATCGACAGGTAAGACACCGAAGGGGCGGCCTCGGCATTTATCTTCACACATCTGGAAGAAAGATCTTCCATCGTGAGTTTGTTGCGTTTTCGCAGGTTACGTACTTTTGTGCCAAGAAAGTGCGCATTGCGCAAAACCGTTTTGCTGGATGCCATTTGTAAAATTCACATTGTGTAATTTTTATTGTGAAATTCTATAGCTCACTGCATATACTTTGCAAGCCTTAACTGCACACCAACACTCGCAGCACCGGAGCAACCTTATGCAAAGTATCAACGGCTTCCATATTGACGATGAATTCTGTCACTTCATAAACAATGAACTGCTGACTCATTCAGGATCGACATCACACTTCTGGGATCAGTTCACATCGCTCATGCATACCACTGTGATCCGCAATAATGCAGCTGTTCCGGCGGGGAATACGGATGTGTCTTTGCTTAATGCACGCTATGCACTCAAAGCAATTAATGCGCGCTGGGGCAGCCTTTACTCGGCTTTGTATCATGAAAAAACCATCCCTCACTGTACCGGTCTGAAAACCGGACAACGGCTTAATGTCGCCAGAGCAACAAGGGTAATTGACTACGCCCGGCAGTTTCTGGATGCCGCATTCCCGCTGACTGAGGGTTCACATAAAGATGCTGTGAGCTACCTCATCTATTATCAAAACCTGATGGTCACACTGGCGGATGGCAGCACAGTCGGGCTGAAAACTCCGGCTCACTTCGTCGCCAAGTCAGGTCCGAAGGACAACCCTGAAGCCATTGTTTTGCACAATAAAGATGTTCACATTGAGATTCGATTCAATCGCAGCGGCGTGGTAGGCAAAAACGACATCGCCGCAATCGATGACATACTGGTTGAAGCACCGGCAAGAACGGTACTGAACAGCATCGCGGACACCGTTACCCGGAAGTGCGAGATACTGCGAAACGTCCATGCTCTGTGTAATGAGCGCCTCAATGTACGATTTACCAGAGATGGAAAGTCACACACAAGACGCCTGCGCAGAAACAGCGAATTTACAGCACGTAACGGAGATAGCTACTTCGTCCAAGCGTGTAACCCTGTTGCATTGCATCTGCATAACGGCACCACATGCCCTGCCGTATGCGATACACAGGATAATCCACTACCCGACGCGCTGGTAAACGCTGTGCTCTTTTCGATGCTTATTCAGCAAGGCAGTCATCCCGGACTGGCGCTGATGACATCAGATGAAGACACGTACACCCTCGTCAAGCCGGTGATCGATAGCATCAACATGACTAAAGATACCAGTGCGCAAAAAGTCGAGCTGATCAGAAACAGGGTGACAACACCAAGTAATCTCAATGATCACGGGAACAATCAGCACCCATTGCCGTGGGCGAGAATCACTGAGGCGGAACTCAAAGATACAGTGACAATTGCCACTCAGAATACAGCGGTGCTGAATGCGATACAGCACAGCTATCTGCCGCACTAATACAGCTACTGCCTGCATGTGACCGGCTTTGCCGGTCACTGCGTGGCCCTTTCCCAAGCTCGCCGCCTCATTGCACCCAGCGCCTGAAGCACCAGCCGGAAAATAACAGTTTTATCCCACCGTCACTGTGGGCTGACTTTTCTGAACCACTATTACACTGGAACCACTATGAACAAGTACTCTACTTTGATTTCTGAATCCGCTGGAGTTATCGGCGCACATGGCGAACACTGGTCTGCTATCAACGCTGAAAACGTGGCGAGGATGCAACTGCAGAACCGGTTTCACACCGGACTGGATATCGCGCGTCATACAGCAAAAATAATGCGTGAAGACATGGCCGCTTATGATGCAGACCCGTCTCAATACACGCAATCTCTGGGTGTGTGGCACGGGTTTATTGCACAGCAGAAGATGATCTCTGTAAAGAAACACTTCAACACACCAAAGGGACGGTATCTTTACCTGTCGGGCTGGATGATAGCGGCACTTCGCTCTGAGTTCGGTCCGTTACCCGATCAGTCAATGCATGAGAAAACCTCTGTTCCTGCGCTGATAGAAGAGTTGTATACCTTCCTGAAGCAGGCAGACGCACGGGAACTGCGCCACTTGTTTACTGATCTCGATGCCGCCAGAGCAGAAGGTAATGAAGTCAAAGCAAAAGCGATCACCGATAAAATCGACAACTACGAAACACACGTAGTACCCATTATTGCCGATATAGACGCAGGTTTTGGTAATGAAGAGGCGACCTACCTGTTAGCGAAGAAACTGATCGCCGCCGGCGCATGCTGTCTGCAGATTGAAAATCAGGTGTCCGATGCGAAACAGTGTGGTCATCAGGACGGCAAGGTCACCGTACCGCATGAAGATTTTCTGGCAAAAATCAATGCGCTTCGGTATGCATTTCTGGAGATGGGTGTTGAAGACGGCGTGATTGTCGCCCGAACAGACTCACTGGGTGCCGGACTCACGCAGAAGATTCCGGTATCACAAAGTGCGGGCGACCTGGCCGATCAATACAATGCCTTTATTGCAGGTGAAGAGATCACCGAGAATGATGATCTGAACTCCGGCGATATTGTATTGAAGCGCGACGGCAAGCTGATTAAAGCCGCACGTCTGCCAAACGGGTTGATCCGGTTCCGTGAAGGCACCGGTGAAGATCGTGTGGTACTCGATTGCGTTACCGCGCTAACAAACGGGGCAGACATGCTTTGGATTGAAACTGAAAAGCCGCATGTCGGCCAGATTGCCAGTATGGTCGACCGGGTAAAGGAGATCGTGCCTAACGCCAAGCTTGTCTACAACAACAGTCCGTCTTTCAACTGGACGCTTAACTTCCGACAGCAGGTATTCGATGCCTGGCAGGAAGCCGGCAAAGACACATCAGCCTATGACCGCGCCAATTTGATGTCTGCCGACTACGACAATAGCGAGCTCTCCGCCGAAGCCGATGAAAAAATCCGTTCGTTCCAGGCTGATGCTTCAGCGCGTGCAGGTGTATTCCATCACCTGATTACCCTGCCCACTTATCATACCGCAGCCTTGTCCACTGACAATCTGTCGAAAGGCTACTTCGGCGATGAAGGTATGCTGGCTTATGTATTGGGTGTTCAGCGCAGAGAGATTCGTGAAGGACTTGCCTGTGTCAAACATCAGGACATGGCGGGTTCCAACATCGGTGACGATCACAAGGAGTACTTTAGTGGCAACCAGGCACTCAAGGCTTCGGGAGAAGACAACACCATGAATCAGTTTGGATAACTAAAGCCAAAACATAAGGGCCGTGCAGTTGCGCGGCCTTTTTTATGAGTAACGGGTTCGGCTACTTATGCCACCACCAGAAACTGACGTTCAAGCTGCCTGATTCGAAACCACAATCGCACCGATAACGCGACAGTCGCAACAGTTAACCCTGTAATCAGCCCCATCCACAATCCACTTGCGCCATAGCCAAGCGAATGGGCACTGTAGTACCCCACCCCGAAGGCAATCGCCCAGTAGGACACCAGATTAATCAGCATTGGAAACCGCGTATCCTGCAAGCCGCGCAACATGCCGAGCAAGGCCACCTGTAAGGCATCGGACAGCTGAAATATCGCTGCAAACAAAATGAGATGCGAGGCAAACTCTCTGAGCGTCACGTCACTGGTGTACAGTGACGGGACGGCATGGCGAAAGATAATCAACAATGCGGCGGTCATCGTTGCCATCAATATGCTGATCAGCAAACCACTGAGCACCCTGAGCTTGATAGCTGCGACTGATTCTGTGCCGAACACACGACCGATCCGTGCTGTTAATGCAAAGCTCAACCCGAGTGGCAACATAAAACAGGCAGCGGCCACACCGATAGCAATATTATGTGCTGCCGCTTCCAGCGAGCCGATCATCCCCATTTGAATGGCGGTTGCCACAAACAAGCCGGCCTCGAATACCAAACCGAAATAGATTGGAATAGACAAACTTAACATGGGTTTTATTTCCTGCCACGATGGCCTTTCAAACTGTGCGAACAGTTGAAAACGGGCAAACCGCTGACGCTTGTGTAACAGCCACAACAGGCAAAGTGCCATCGTAAACATGACACACGAGGTTGCCATACCTATCCCTGCCAGTCCGAACTTAGGGAAACCGAACCATCCCAGTCCAAAGGTCAGGTCTGCCAGCAGGTTAACCATCAGCCCGACAAACTGCACCAGCAACACGGGTTTGGTAAGCGAGGTGGCCTCACAGACATTACGGCATGCCATCACCACTGCAAACGCGGGCAGACTCCAGCACGCGGTTAACAGGTAACTCTTTATGCCCGGCACCATTTCAGCCTGAAGAGACCAGTGCGGTAATGACCACACCAGCAACAGCGCGAACACCAATGCAACCACACCGGTGATCACACCGAGCCAGAGTCCCTGCCGGAAGACTGCACCTACCGCCGCTCGACGACGCTGCCCTCGTCGGTACCGGAGCCCGAAACGGAAGCGTCAGGCACCCAGGACGGAGCGGCGACGTCGACCACGGCGGCGTCCTGATGGATCGCCTGCTGATCATGGTGGCGCTGCTCGCCGTGGTGGCTGTCGTCGCCCTCGTCGTCCGGCGTTCCCGACAGCCGACGCCGGCCGTGGCGGAACGCTGGATCCGGGATCTGCCACGACGAATCGAACCGGCCGACCTCGGGCGGTCCCCGGCCGCGGAGTGGCTGGTCGTCGTCTTCACCGAAGCCTCGTGTTCGAGCTGCTCAGGTGTGCTCGCCAAGGCCGAGATCCTCGCGAGCGACGCCGTGGAAGTGGTCGAGGTGGAGTATCGGGCTCGACCCGAGATCCACCAGCGCTATGGGATCGACTCGGTCCCCACCGTGCTGGTGGCCGAGGTGGCCACGGGGGTGGTGGGGGCCTCGTTCGTCGGGCCGGTCAGCGCGGCCGACCTGTGGGCCACGCTCGCCGAGCTGCGCGAACCAGGGAGCGTGCCGCCGGGGTGCG
>JAHDHK010000315.1 GCA_020631335.1 Chromatiales bacterium | reverse complement strand
CCGACAACCTGCCGCTGGGTCCGAAGCTCGCCCGGGTATTCAAAGACAACATGGGCTTATCGATGGCGCGGGCACTGAGTGCGGCAAATTTCCTCGCCGATGCAGAACAAGTCCCGGCCCAGCAGCTCAGTATTACCGGAGCCGGAGATACAAAACCGGTCGCATCCAATGATACCGAAGACGGCAGGCAGCAAAACAGACGGGTTGAAATTCTGCTGCTACCCCTTGAGTTCGGCAACGGCATATCTACAGCCGATGGCTGATGACGCCACAACAGTACCTGGGTAGTTTAAAGAGAGTGTCGCGGGAATATAAACGAGTCAGGGGGCTGTGAAGTCACCCTGATTATCGGAAACAAGCGGAATACTGTGTTGCGGCCCGAGCCCTAAGCCGTGCCTACAGCCAACTGCTCCGGGGCCTTGATGCTGGCGCCCCACTGCACCACCGAGCCATTACTTTTCAGCGCCATACTGCAATAGTCGCTGGCAAATATATTCACTACACGTTTCAGCTCAACCGGCACGTCGCACTGCTCAAAACGATTATGTCCCCAGGCGACGACAGTACCGTTACTTCGCATTGCCAGACTGTGGTAGCGCCCGGCGGTGATCATAACCACCTCATTTAATGATTCAGGCACTGACACCTGCCCGAATCTGTTCAGTCCCCAGCCGATGACCAGTCCGGATCGAGTGAGCGCAAGGCTGTGATTTCGACCTGAACAAACGGCCGCAATATCCTTGACGCCCACCGGGATATCGAGCTGCCCGTGAGCGTTACTGCCCCACGCAACCACGTTACCATCCTGCCTGAGAGCAACACAGTGAAAAGCCCCGGGAGCAACCGAGACCACATCTTCCAACGGAGGGGGGGACAAATTTGGATTCATTAACCCTGGAAAAAGCTAAGTACGTTATGACGGACAATCGACAGCAAGATTGCCGCCACAGCTGCTGAAGGATGCCAGAGCTGTGTAACTTTTAGAACTTAGCAGGGCAAAAGCAAAGCAAGGTTTACATTAATACACATTATCGGGCAAATAAGTGCACTTTGACGGAATATTTTCCGTTGAATTAGGTAAACCGGGCATAAAATACGACGGGGAGGGAAATCAGGAGAGAACTTAAAAAAGGGGCAACGACCAAGCGCTGCCCCACCCCCAATCGGATTTGACGCAACGTCAAATATCCGTAACGGTACGAAGTGTAACATCAAGAATGCTTGTGTTGAAACAGTAATTTACAAATAAAGTGAACCAAAAAGCGACAAGTAGCCTTTGTCTTATCCACGAAAAACAACTGCGCATAACGAAAGAAACTTATACTTCACCAAACGACAAATCTATAGAGGAACGGACATGCTGATAGAGATTCAGGGCGAACATACCGGCAGTATTACCATGTTCGGAGATGTGGCCATAAAGCTACTCAAAATGATGGGACAAAGTGGAAATCCCGAGGGCGCTGTGCGTGCAGAAGAAGTGAGTGATGCGCTGACAACGTTACAGGCGGCGCTGGAAAAGTTTGAGGAACCCGAACCGGCAGCACAGACTGAAAACGAGGATGAAGAGGACGACAGCCGCATATCTTTGGCGACGCGAGCCCGACCCCTGATCGATTTACTTCAGTCCAATGCAGATCAACATGGCTACGTCATGTGGAAGGCGAAGTAATACGGGCCTCACTAAGTTGCGAGGCCCGGATCAACCCGAAACCGCTTACTACTATCCCGAAGATCAGTCTTCTTCCAGTATGCGCTCGCAACCCGGAGCGCCCGGAAGATCCTCCAGCTTTCCATACGGACTTTCATGGTTAGCCGGTGTTGCTTCCATGTCGGTTGCATCATCAGCCAACATTGACAACCGCGTGTCGTAAGTGGCCACACCTTCGACACCAAGTGCCTGCACCCGGGCAATGATCTGCACATCAAACCACCATGCATTGCTTTGCGCATAGGCCAGTGAGAAAAAACCAACCCCGTTGGAATCAGTGGTTATTTGCCCGCCGATAATGGTCGGGGTGTTGGCCGGATCGGCATCCACCAGGGCCGGATCTCTCGGATCAAGCTCACCGCTTCCGTCAATATCTTCGTCAATATCGAGCAGACCGTTTTGATTTATATCTTCTCCGGCATCTAACACACCGTTACCATTAATATCTTCATCGACGGTATCGAGGATACGGTTTTTGTTTTTATCTTCTGCCACACACTTCCAGGTGTCTGTTTTGCCCCAGATATCAGGCTCACCATCAGCATCAATATCTGTAGGCACCAGATGCCCGTATTCATAGGTTGTCGGTATAACATTCATCAGGATAGTCGCATCAGCTACCGGGCGACCAACACCATCCGACACCTGCACCAGACCCGCTTTTCGATAACGAGTGTCGCTATCGGCTTCGGTCAGCAAACCGGCGAGACCGATAATTACATTGAGCTGGCGTTCCGTAACGGTCATGCTGACCGTGTCGTTAACCGCCGGCAAATCTGCTGCCCGGGCGCTTATCTGTAATTCATTCTCTGCGGTAGGCGTATCGCCGGCCTCAAAGGTAATGCGTGCCTTACCATCGCTGTCGGTCTGAGCAGTTACCGGAGAAAGCGTGCCGCCGTTCAGATCGGGGCTGCTGAACTCGACATCAATACCCTTGACAGGGTTGCCGAAATTATCAGTTACCCTGGCCAGGATGGTGCTGCTGTTACCGGTAGCCACACTGGCCGGCGTTGCTTCAAGAGTAACATTGGCCACATCGACGGCGACAAATTCAACGTCAAACTGGGAAAACGGATCAGCGTCAACGGCGTCTGAGAAAGCTACGGTTGCGGGACCTGCAGCAGTAGATTCCAGTTCGATGGTGGCAACACCGGAGGCGTCTGTGGTCACCACAACACTGCTGCTATTTGTACTGCCTCCAACTTCTCTGACCGCACCGGCGGTAATGGTGAACTTGAGCTGACCATTGGCAACCGGCTGACCGTCACTTTCCCATAACACCTGAAATTGCGCAGGTGTATCAACCTCGAGCGCGCCGTAGCTGTCCGGTGCAACGACACTGAGTATGTCCGCGGCTACCTGTATATCGTGAACACGCGTAACTGTTGTCCCCAGCGCCGCGACAGTAATGGAGTCGTTACCGGCTGTACTGCCCACCGTTACGATGGCCTTACCGGCAGCGTCTGTGGTGACTGTGTCCGCACTTAAGGTGTTACCGGCATCGGAAGTAATAGCGACCACTTCATTGGCAATCGGCTGACCATTACCACTGGAAAGCGTAATCTCGAGCTCTGCAGTGTTGCCACTGACAAGCGCAGTCGGGCCTGATACTGAAAGATTACTGCCACTGGTAGTCACCAGCACTGTCCCGATCTGATCGTCTACCTGCGCTGATACCGTGATCTCCTGATTTCGATAGTCACCGGCAAGACTCAGCTCCGCATTTGCTTGTCCGGAGTCGTTAGTGACCGAAGTGATGTTCTGCAAAACACCACCTGTCGAAGAAAAGTCGACCGATTTACCGCTGATAACCCGATTGCTTTCATCGGTAACCAGAGTCGTAATCCGTGCCACGTCATTGCCGCCGGTTTCAATCGATGACTGATTACTGATCACGCGAATGCGTACCGGGGTGGTTACCGCCTGTTCGTTTTCAACCACCGGCAGCTCAAACCCCTGAACGACGGTATTATCAATGGCCGACGCTGAAATCACATCGGCGCCCTGAGTCGTGTTCACTGAAATTCGAGCAACGCCGTTGGCGTCTGTTGTCGCCGAATTCTGACTCAGCGCGTTGCCGGCCTCAGACAAGAAAGACAATGTCTGATTCGGAATGGGCTGATCACTACCGGCGGTCAGTGTAAATTCAAGATCAGCAGTTTCACCCAGAATAATTTTTTCCGGCGCTGTCATTGCGACCGTTGTACCGGTGGCGGCCACCAGAATACTGGCGGTCTTGCTGCCAAGAGCCGCCGTGACAGTAATGTTTCTGTTGCGATAATCACCACCGAGGCTCAGCTCCGCAGTTGCTTCGCCGGTTTCGTTAGTCTGCGATGAAATATTTTGCAGCACACCACCGTCAGAGGAAAATTCAATTTCACGATCCGATACCACACGGTTCCGATCATCGACCACCACGGCGCTGATCAACACAGTGTCGCCTGTTCCCGTCTGCAGACTTGGGGAGCTTGTCACCAGCCTTATATCTTCGTTGGCCGCATCAATGGCGGCGGCGATCTCGAGTGGATCGGTGGTGCCCTCACCCACATCGTCGGTACGACCAGAGCAACCACCCAACCAGACTATTCCGGCGAGCATCAGTGCTATTGTCTTTTTCATGTTAGTTCTCTTGTAGCCCCTGCCCATGGTCTGCCACATGTCTGTATTTCTCAGCGTTAGTACTTGCCGAAGTAGCGGTGAAAGCCTATGCCGATAGAGCGCATCGCTTCGGGGCCGCCGAGGTAGAGGTACTCGATATTGACAGCAGTCTTTTCAGTGCCAAACAGGTTCAATCCGAAAGCGAACGCGCCACCGGCTTGAATGTCATTGACGTCTACTGCATCGCTGTGAGTGCGCAGTGCTGTACCAACCGCTGCATATCCCATGATGTCGTTGCTCCAGGTGTAGTGATACCTGAGCATTGCTGCAGAGTAGGTGGTCACAGGGTCCTGAATAATGCTGTCCGGTTGATCTGACCCTGCGCCGAATCGAGCTTCCAAAGCGAAGCCTTTCGGAAACACATAGCCGAAGGTCGCGTTGATCACACTCATGTCCTGGCCGATACCATCTTCTTCTGAAAGATCGCTATTGGATACCAGTATGCCCAGATAGAAGTCGTGTCGATTCCAGTCATCGAGAAAGTCAATCGACTTGTTCTTGATGGATTCGAGTGTGGATGCGCCCGCACTGCCAGCCATAGCTGCGAGCAGCGCCGCACTAACCAGTGTCTTCTTCATTGAGGATCTCCGCTCGTTCAATCTAATAAGTTCGGTGCAGCAATAATTTGCTTCGGGCTTTACAGGAAACCCGCGCTTCTCTCCATCAGGACGGCAAGATGCCGAATAAACTTTAGATTAAACTTGCAAAGTGGTCTGGCAGCTTCGTGATTTTAAACACAATTCGATATCCTCCGGTCGGACCAACACAGCATCGGAAGCACGTTGCCGGCAGACACAGCCTTACTGCTTTGTATCTGTCAAACTGGTAAAGCGTTAATCAATCGCAATTTAGTACACCGGTACATCGTCATATACTTGGCGCCGTTTAACAGGAATACCGGTCCGTGAGAATTCGACTCCCTTTTTTAATGGCAGTAACACTGGGTGCGCTTGGCGTCTTCTACGGCACATCGACGCAGGGGCTGAACGCGTCGACAACCACATCCATCACGACGCTGGAAAACCGGCAGTTTGATCTTGCCGGCAGTGCAGGCACCAAACTGGTGAGTTTTTATTCGCCGGATTGCCCGATCAGCAAACGCAATACTGCGAACCTCAGCGCCCTGCATCAGCAGTTCAACCATCACAAGGTTGATGTGATCGCAGTGGCGATGCCCTACGATGGCATTGACGCCATCAAACAGTTTAATCAAGAGAACGATGTCGACTACCACGTCGCCCACGATACCAACGGCACTATCGCCGACGCATTTCCCGACGTACGCTTTACACCGACCACATTTCTGATCGATGAAACCGGCACTATTGTGTGGCGACACACGGGTAAGATGCGGACAGAAGATGTGAGTGAAGCGCTGGCGGGTACGCTGGGAAAGCGAAGCGCGTCGGCTGACTAGCCGAGTGCTCGACTGCGGGCGGATTACTGTTGAGTACGGCCTTCCGGAAACACCAGGGGGGCGAGCTCTTCCAGCGCGCCGCGATAGACATCACGCTTGAAGAAAATTACCTTTCTCATCGGCAGCCAGTAATCCACCCACTCCCAGCTGTCAAACTCTGGCCGGTCAGACATATCAAGTTTAACGTGTGACTCATCGCCGACCAGGCGCAGCATAAACCAGATTTGTTTCTGCCCGATGCACACCGGATGCTGATGTTTTCGGATGTAACGCGAGGGCAATCGGTATTTCAGCCAGTTCCGGGTGCAGCCCATGACTTCAACATCGTCGCGACTGAGCCCGGTTTCCTCTTTAAGCTCGCGAAACATGGCTTGCTCGGGAGTTTCGGATCGCTTGATCCCACCCTGAGGAAATTGCCAGGAGTCTTTGCCGTAGCGACGCGCCCAGAACACCTTACCGCCACCGTCACTGAGGACGATGCCGACATTAGGTCTGAATCCATCGGG
>JAHDHK010000314.1 GCA_020631335.1 Chromatiales bacterium | reverse complement strand
GGGTTGTCGATTACCCCGGTTTCGGAATCCACAAAACAATGTGCTGCAGAAAGCACCCAGCGATCAGAAATTAATGAGCCCCCGCAGCCCGGTCTGAAAGTGTTGCCCTCTACTCTGAACCAGACAGCCGCCATCCACGGATAACGGTTATCCGTGACTTCACTGCCACCTACAATTCGTGTAAATCGATCGGACGCCTGAACGCTGAGCGCAACCCACATCAGCAGAAAACATAACCATTTACCTGCTGCCACCTGTTTAGCACTACCGAACATACCGATTTCATCCGTCGACAATGCGCCACTATGGAAGATCTACCACTGACAATCAAGTCAACACGTATCAAAACCGCACCCTCGCAACACGACAACCCCACGGATTTACAACGGGTTTTGACACAACACGGGAAAAGCGGCAGTTACCCCGCCCAGTGAGCGCCGACGCTAAGCCAATCTGGCATCGAGTGTCGATTGCCATGCGCTACCAGTGACACAAAATCGTATCTGCTTATCAATGGCGGCAAGGCCGCAGCATCAATTTTTTTGGCTATTTATTGCCTTAGCAAACATGACTGCCCGCTGCTGCAAAGTGCTGATCACAAGGCGTGTGTTCCTGCACAAACAATCAGCACACTTTCATTGTCCGGCGCTGCTTCGGAAAACAGTGATACGTGGCTTGAAGAGAATAACAGACGGCCTGTTATTCCCGATTTTGCGATAGCCCCCCAAAACTACCGTCGTTGCCAGCTTCAATTTTCAAAAATGTGATTAGTTGTAAAGTAAAAGTTACAAAACCTGTTTACTATCGGCCGCCTCGATGGCACAGCAACCTGTTTTGTGCGCCAGATCAATTTTGAGAACAATCAAATGACTCCAAGAGCGTATCAACGACATACCCGAACGACATTAATTAACGGAATAATAGTCAGCATGGCACTGGTTGGCGCTGTGCACGCAAACGACGATCCTGACGAAGATGGTCTGACCAATCAACAGGAAGCCGCCGCCGGCACAGACCCGCAGTCTGCTGATACCGACCGTGATGGCTTACTCGATGGCGTTGAAGTGCTCTACTTTCAAACCAACCCGCTCAACGCTGATACCGACAATGACGGAACCAGCGACGGCCGCGAAGTCAATCAAACCTTTACCGATCCACGTCTGTGGGACACAGACAGTGATGGCATCAGCGATACCGAAGAGGTCGAGCGCTACAACACAAAACCGCTTGAGCCGGATTCAGACTACGACGGGCTGAGCGACTATCGTGAAATTTTTGAAACCCGCACCAGCCCGCGCTGGGGTGATACAGACAATGACGGCCTGGCAGACATTGATGAGGTGGACCGTTACAACACAGACCCGCTCAAGCCAGACACCGATGGAGATGGTATCAGTGATTTAGATGAAGTATTCGCAGGAGACAAAAACAACGATAACGACCTGAATGACTTTGACGGTGACGGCATCCCGGACTCACGGGATAAAGATATAGACAATGATGGCATTCCCAACAGCCTTGAGTTCGATGGCGACACCGACGGTGATGGTCTAAACGATGCCTATGATCTCGACAGTGATAACGACGGCATTCCAGACCTGGTAGAGTCCGGCGGCACCGACAACAATAACGACGGTCTTGTCGATAACCCGACGGACAGTGATGGTGATGGACTGGCCGACAACGGCAACCCGCTGATTCTCAGTGATACCGATGGCGATGGTATTTTTGATGTCGTGGACAGCGATTCATCTCCAAATGACGTCAGCAACTTTACCAGCAGAAAAGTACGACTGGGACTGGATGGTAACGGTGTCGGTTGTACCCTGGGCTCAGGAAGCGATCCGTCTATGCTGTTCCTGTTGATGCTGGCAGCCGGCGCTCTGCTCGCACGACGCAGACTACAAAAATAAAACTACCCACTGGCTGGCAGGCCGGACGGCCTGCCAACTGAGCTTTGTTTGAGCGTTACAATGCTTCTACCGTACAGTTGTCGAATGTACCTTCGTCATCAGAATATAACGTGACCGCTCCGACCGCACTGTCAGTCGGCGCGGTAATTGACGCTGTATAGTCCTGATACCTGCCACCGGTTACCTGCAACTCAGTAGAGTCCAGCGTGATATAGCCGGCATCAGCCATTTGCATATACACACTGGTGTATAGACTACCACCGGATTTGGCCTGACAGCTTAATTGATAGGTTCGACCGGGCGTGACTGCAAACTCCTGGTATATACAGCCGGCATTTCGAACCCTTAACGCACCACTTCCGGCATAAGCATCGTTGGTGATGGTTGTCAGCGATGCGCCTGCACAATCCGTCCACGACGACTTGGCCTGTTCGAAATCGCCGTTAACCAGCAGATTGCTTAACGAAGGCAGTCCGGCAGCAAGTACGGGTTCCGAATCCAGATTAATCGCATCAACATCCCCCTGATCAAGCGCATGGTGAAACACGCTGACGTTGGCAAATGACGCTAACGCCGGGTCGTACCACGGTGAGTTGCCGATATATAAAGGCCCGTCGTTGGCCACCACCTGACCGGGAATAGAAATCGACTGATCCAGTTCGCCATCGATATAAATCAATAGTCTCGAGCCTTTTCTCACATAAGCGATATGTACCCACTCATTCAGTGGAATCCGCGTTGTCGAATTGGCCACTCTGTTCCAGCTGGTGGTTGTACTGATCGCAAAATGCAGAGTATTTTGATTCGGATGCATCCAGATACCGAAGGTTCTCTGTTGATTAGCAGCCCCCTTGTGAAGAACGGTGCGCCATGCACCTGTCGCGTCTTCTTCCAGCCGCATGTTAAATGCAATAGAAAAATCACCGTCCCCGACTGCGGTATCTGCACCGTGGGCAACGACAACACCGTCATTGCTATTATTAATAGTCACTGCACCGGAACCATCATTCGCAAAAACCGGACTGCCGTTTGGCTCACCGCTCAGTTGCACATTGGTTGTGATCGCGGATAAACCTTTGACGTAATCGGCAAGAAGAGTCCGTTCGGCGGCAGTGGTTGTGACATCGGCGTGCGTGGCTATAGCCGCTTCAACAGTTAACGCTGAGCCATCATGCAAATACGGTGCAGTAGACCACACACCAACCAACCCCGGTGTATCTATGCCGTTAAGGCTGCCACTGAGTCTCTGGCCGCTGGTGTTTTTTATGGTTCCGATGTCGTGCATGTTATCGGCGTCACCACTGTCGGTATAGTGCGCCCCCGAATGACAGTCGGCGCAGTTCTTTGCTACAAACAAGTCTGCTCCCTGACTGGCGTTGTTCGATGCTAAAGAATACGGACTGAGTGGTGCCTCAGTTAAGGAATTCACATAAGCCGCCAAAGCATCGAGGTCTGCGCTGATTCCAGCTTTTGAATCACCAAGCGGTTGCGACCTTGAACCCGCGAGAAAGTCGGCATTGTTCATTAAACCGGCACCACCGGCAAATTCACGGATCTGCGCTTCAAAGTCCTGCACCTCGTCAAAATTGGCAGACCAGTGCAGAAACCCGTGACGCGGGCCACCGCGACCACGTAGCGTGGTTGTATTACGCAACCCCTCGCCCACCTGGGAGAAATCCCATACCCGGCCATCGTGTCCGCCCTGATGATGACACGATGCGCAACTCATGTAGTCCTGTGCAGCCAGCCGGTCATCTTTTGCATCGTAAAACAGCTTTTTACCCTGCAATTCCTGCGCAGATAACATTTCGTTATCTACCACAGTCACTGTTTTAAGGCCGGTCACCGTCATTGAACGTCCGTTGGTAAGTGCCTCAATATCGTAGACCCCTATACTTCGATCCATAAAGTTGTGTACATAAAGCCTGCGATTATCCTGAGATACGCTCAGCCCCTGAGGTGCACGACCGACATCAAATCGAAACAGCTCGATATTGGTATTTGCATCACTGACCGCTATCTGTCGATTACCTTCGAGTGTAGTAAACAGATAAGTACCATACCGGTCAAAGACACCCTGGGATGCGATACTGGCGTTGTCGTGATCTATGCGATCAGACACACGCTCCGTCAGTGTATTCAGATTCACTCGAGAGCTGACTGCCCTGACTGCGTGATCAAAACGCAAGCTGTTACCGGTGCGCAGCTCTCCGTTGAGTATGTTGTCCTGCTTGGACGGCACCCACGCAAAGCTGCCATCCGGTGAGATCGCCATCGCGCCAAGATAATTCGGTATTCCCGGACCGGACTCATCCGACGCCGGCTGATCGTTATACTGCAGGGTAATACTGTTGACTTCAGCAAACGGAGAAGCTGATACCACGAGTACCTTACCGCCATAACTGCCATTGTTGTCCTGAACCACAGGAGTCAATGTATGTTCCTGCGGCAGTGGCGGGGTGATAAACACCGTGGCATATAAACGGTTCAACGCACCATCGATGGTTAAATGCCGCGGCGGGTGACTGGTGTTGACCTCCTGCGTAAGCTGTTTGGACGTCACATTGATTTTGACAATTTTGCCAGCAGCCTCCAGTGCCACGTACGCCGAGTCGGCATCGAATACAATGCCATGTGGCGCCGACCCGATCGGAAGTTTTATGGTTTGTTCGATTGCCAGTGAATCAGCATCGACGATAGTAATAGTGGATGATCTTTTATTGGTCACCCAAACCGTATTATCGGGCGCGACTGCCAGGCCAACCGGATTCTGGCCGACCTTTATTCGACCAGCAACACTATAGTTATTGTCTGCCGCCAGAACAGTTACCGAATCATTGTCCGGATTTACGTTCCATACCTGCTGGTTATTCACATGCTCCACTATGGATGCTGACATCAAAGGCAAAGTACCAGTTGGCACCGGATAAACAATCTGCGTAAAAGTATGTGTGCTGTTAATTCCAGACGCATCTCGAACGGCCACGGTCACAATATAGCGTCCCGGTCCGGCAAAACGATGATTGACCTGCGATTGACCGGCGGAGAATACGGTTGCCGGTGTGCCGTCTCCAAAGTTCCAGCTGTATTCCAGTTGCCCGAGGCCGGCAGCCTGAACCGAGAACGGTACATTGGCCCCAACCGCAGCCGGACTGGCTGGTACCGGGGTGATCACCGGCGCCAGAGAATCTGCATCTTCAAGCAGTTGTACCTTCATACTGCCAAGTACCCAGTTGCGATCGCGCCCTCCGAGATCGGCAAAATTGATGCTCAGCGTGCCATCTGTTACCTGGACATTAAAGTTGATTTCATCCGTGCTGATTTCGTTGCTGCCTACATAGACCATCTGTGCTGCAGGCGAGTTGATATTGTCATTGATCACCGCACCTTCAGCGCTCACTGACATACGATCATGCGGATACGGCCCTTTATCCCCCATACGCAAAGTTACCCGCCAGACACCGTTACCGACGTTAAGGTTTAACTGAGTTTCCCGGTTGCTGTAGACGAAATCCCGGTCGAGCCGATTTGCATTGTTTACGGTGCCACGATCTGCCATCGCAGGCTTGCTGAGTGCCCAGCTGACCAGGCTGGTCCCGGTGTCCGGCGTTACCTTCATCCAGCCCGGCTCTACCGGTGATGTCGGCGTGCCGAAGTCGAGGTTGTAGCTCAGACCGCCCACCAGCGTATCGCCAAGCTTCACGATTCGCGATATACCCGGGGTACCCTGTTCATTCAGAATAAACAGCATGTAGTAACCGGCAGGTGCGATTGCCGGATTCAGCGGTGCATCCACTTGCAGTCGATTACCTTGTGTCTGCCGGTACACAAGTGGCAAATAACGCTGACTGAAATTAGTGGCATGCGTTGCAGTCGACAAACGTATAAGACTGATTGCATCGATACCGGCTGCATCCGGTGTGTCTATCTGAAATGACTCACCATGACGGATATGTTCCGGTGCAGCACTGATCACCGGCCGATCAGCAAGCGATCCATCGTTATTGAAAAGATAGGGAGGTGAAAATATCTCGGCATTGTTCTGGTAGGAACATAACGCCACCTGTGTCGATACCACTGTTGCATAGCCCTGCCCGCCACTCCAGACTCTGCCATCAGGTAGCAGCACTGCGGTAGAGTGATATTGTCGCGGTTGTTGCTGAGCCGCAAGCAGAGTCCAGCTATCTGTATCCGGATCCCAGATTTCAGGGGCGTAGGATGCTGCTTCATCATTACAGAACCCACCGCCCTGGTTTCCACCCACCACAATCACATGCCCATCCGGTAATACCAGTGTATTGTGATCCTGCCGTGCCAGATGCATCGGGTTTGCCGACTGTACACGCGCCGTGTCCATGGTAATTCTACTGGCGGTTTTTCTGCCACCA
>JAHDHK010000313.1 GCA_020631335.1 Chromatiales bacterium | reverse complement strand
AACCCAGGCTGGTAATCCGGTAAACGAGCAGAGATGGGCAGATGGTGTTTGATCAGTCTGAAAAATATCTGTATCGAAAATACTCTTTGGCTATGGTACCCCGATGATTATTCCGGCCTGCCGATGCGGGCCGTATAGTTGATTCTCTGGCGGCGATTGAAAGCTATAAGGTGGGTTGGACTGTGACTAACCTTAGTGTGATTGTTTTGTTCTGATAAACAATTGGCTTTGGCTGGCTTTTAACTCGATGTTTGCCACCTTTGTTTCTGTTTTTGCCATTCTTGTTGCTATGTTTGTTCTTGTTCTTGTTCTTGTTCTTGTTCTTGTTCTTGTTTCTTTTTTTATTGTTTTTGCTACGGTTTTTATGCTTTTTACGCGGTTTTTGTCGGTGTGATTTGTTTTTTTGATTTTGTTTTTTATTTTTATTTTTATTTTGGTGTTTTACCGGTTCAGCCTTTGTTTCCTTCTGCTTATGCTGCGTAGCTGAATGGAGATTGTACTGCTCTTTCAAGGCTGGAAGGTTAATGTCTGCCAGTCCGTTCTCGGCCGAGTGTGCAATTTCCAAAGACAAAATTTGCTCATCAGTATCAAACCCGGCTGCCACTGCGGTTGCTACCCGCTCCCCGATTGCAGACGCACTTGCAGTAATTGTGGAAATTGTATACGTAAGCCCGTCTTCTGAATGAATGATGGTTTGGGCAGTATCGACGTACATGCTGGCTATTGCGATTTCACCGAATGCTTCCGCGGCTGCATGGCCATAAAGATTGACATAACCTGCAGATATGGTGTCGAGCTGTTCATCATTCAGTAGTACCGGTGCAGTGAATGACAGCTTCGAACTGGTCAGCAGAATTGTTGCTATGGCAAATTGAAATATTTTCGACATGGCTGAATAAGCTTTCATGATCGGATAAACTCCTTATCGATTTGTTATTTGCCGCGCACATTTATGGTTGCCCGACTGAGTATCCATCGCTGCGGCCACCGCGCAGCTTTCCTGTTTTGTTTGCAGGGCGCCCGCTATAAAGGCGTGTAGCCGATAATCGCGCCTGCGCCGATTTTTGCAGACAATAGCGGTGAATCGACAGAAAAGACTCTAACGAAACCGACCTGAGTCTCCGCATTAGAGCTGACTTCGATATCCAGCGTAGTGGAACCTCCCTGGC
Source organism: Chromatiales bacterium (assembly GCA_020631335.1). Lineage (GTDB taxonomy): Bacteria > Pseudomonadota > Gammaproteobacteria > Granulosicoccales > Granulosicoccaceae. The sequence goes on along the minus strand of JAHDHK010000313.1, from coordinate 5,136 downwards.
AGCATGCGTAGCTCGCTCCCGATGCGTAGACACTGTCTATACGGAATTTACCTTTGGTTTTACTTTCAGCATCAGCTGATGTTTTAACACCGGCTAAGGCCAGTGATGAGCTGATAGCGTCCGCTGTGCCTTGAGCAGAGGCTGACAACTGCGGTGAATTCCCTGCTGTGATGCCATGCATTTCCTGTAAGCTCAGTTGAATAGGTTCTGCCGCGTGTGCGGTGGTGGCACTACTGAGTGCAGCGGTCAAAAGGCAGAGGACGGTGGCAAAGACGCGCCGGTTCGGGTTTGATTGTGCAAAAGTGGAAAAAGGTCGGCCGAAAATCATAGTGTATTCCTTTGTGTTGATCGTTAACTATCGATGCAGCTCCTGCATCTCAACAGGCAGCCTACACACAGGTTCACCTCGCGCATACACACAATTAGTTTACTGCCCTTCACCGTACCACTACTTAGGTTTATAAACCTAAATCTCTATTGAGTGTGATAGCGCTTGAAATCTACTATCCGTCACACGTGCCGAAGGTACGTTAAGCCATCATCAGTACTGATCACGCTGTGATTCGGTGTATTGGTGATTTCAGTGTCAGGTCGTGCCTGCGTTGATCGTTGTTACCTATTTTTTTAAACGCAACAAGCAAGACAGGGCAGAGTAATTATTATTGTTTTAGCAAGAGGGATTTGATCATGAAAAAGCTTTTTTCTTCTTTGATAGTGGCGGCATCGTTTACTTGTGGTTCAGTGATGGCAGGTGATGGACCTGCCCCGCTTAATCTGGCTCAACTGGATTCAGTAAGTGCCGGTGCCTATGCTTCTGTAAACGGTTCAACCAGTGTGAACTGGGGTCGCCATTCTGTTAACGTGAACAACCACGCCAATGGTAAGGCACGGGGCAATGCGCTGGAAGCAGTGGATGCGAATCAGTTTACAGCGATTGAGGCCGCTGGTCTGGGTAAGCATGTTGCCTGGGGAGCAGCCGGTGGTACCATGAGCAGCGCGGCAGCAATCAGCTATGGTCACTACTACGGTTATGTACCAGTTGTTTATCACTAGTAAATAGTGTCGGGTATAGGTATCCAGGACTGTAGATACCATTCCGCCCGGGAAGCGGGCTGTCGTTTCAGCCCGCCTTCTTTGTTGATCGTCTGGATTCGGGTGGATTTGAATTGAGGTAGTATGCTGTCTGTATGGTCTGTTCGGAATACTTACCACTACAAGGAGGAATTATGCGCTCATCGAAGCTTGTGCCGGCTTTGATTGTTGCTTGTCTGTCAACTGGTTCCTGCCTGGCCAGTGCCGGACCGGCAGTGCAGTCCCTGCTTGAATTTCGGCAGCAGAACGTGGCTATCCAGGAGTGGGATTTAAGTTGCGGGGCTGCCGCACTCACCACGTTGTTGCGCTATCAGCATGGATTGGACATCAGCGAAAAACAAGTGGCATTAGCCATGATTAACCGGGAAGAGTATATAGAAAATCCGGAACTGCTGAAAATCAGACAGGGTTTTTCACTTCTCGATCTAAAGCTTTTTACTGACAGCACCGGCCTGACCGGCAATGGATTCGGTGGGCTTGAATTTGACAACCTGCTTGATATGGCGCCGGTTCTGGTGCCGGTAAATCTCGAAGGCTATAACCATTTCGTGATTTTCAGAGGGGTAGCTGGAAAACGTGTGCTGCTCGCTGATCCGGCATGGGGAAACCGGGTGTTAACCAAAGACAAGTTTCTTGATGCCTGGTTTGAGATAGGCAGGCTTGGTAAAGTCGGATTCACCGTATCGGCGCGACAGCCGGAGGATAATCCTGTGGTTCATGCATTGACCCCGAAGTCCATGGACTTTGTCATGATTCAGTAGCGGGATGTATATTGGAGCAGGTATTTGTTATGACAGGATACAATCATGTGAAACACGGGCGCAGCGCTGGTATCGCCGCGATATTGTTAGCGATAGGTGTGCCGTTATCAGGAGTTACGGCAGACGATCAGTTGCCTCAAAAAGTGATTGTGAAGAAGGGCGAAACACTATCGTCCATTGTCATACAGGAAACCGGTAGAACCGACCCGGCACTATGGCAACTGGTGGCTCGATTTAATAACCGTACGGTCGAACAAACGTTGGAAATCGGCGATGTAATCCTGCTTCCAGCTGACCTGCTAAAGCCTCAAGTGTTGCTTGAAGAACAATCAGTACTGAATAATGAACCGGCTACAGTAGATAGTGGGGCAGTTAAGTTATCGCCTGCACCCTCAAATACGCAGGTGTTGTTTGAAGAAGTAACAAGCACACAGAAGTTAACTGACACAAACAATAGTTCATTGCAGCCTGCGAAGGCACCTGCGACAGATGTACAGGTGCAATTTACCGAGTCTCCTGCCGACGCTGTGGAAGAGCCGGATATTACGGTTAATGACGCTAGTGAAGCGCAAGCACAGAGAAAAGAGCCCATGCAGGCTGAGGAGCTGGCCGACGCTGAGACACAGAAGATAAAAAATCCCGGAAACAAGGGGTTAGCTCAACCTCAGGCTAATCAACCGCAGGCTGATACGCAACAGCCAGATCCGGCAGTGACGGAACCTGCTGTAAGTGCACGGTCGGTAGATGGCCGGATGGCTGAACCTTTGAAAGAGACTCCCGGGATTGATAACGTACAATCCTGTGAGGGGCAGCAAGTTTGTTTCGAGGTAAGTGTCAGTGGCGGGAGTGATGCTCCGGAAGAAGAAACTGTTGCAAATGCAGCGCCCTTTGATCAGGGAGCAGTAAGCACTCAAATCGACAAGGATGTGAAACCAGAAGAAGGCAATGTGCCTGGTTCGATACCGGAACCTGAGCCGACTATCAGTTCAAATGCTGAAGCATCTGCGATTGACCCGCAACAGGCACCCGCGAATCCGGGTGGGACGCAAGCAGGCGAAACAACTGGAAACGAGCCACAGAAAAACAATAGTGCCGGGAATACTGATACCCGCGAGGCTAAGGTCGAGCCACCGCCCGCCAAACCGGGTATGTTTGAGGTAGATGAAGAAGCAGCGGTTCGTGCACTGGAGCGCTCGCTTATTCAGTTGAACGCCCTGTTGCTCAGCCCGCGACGTGCTGAAGCGACTGTTTCTTTTGACTATAGCTACAACGCCGATGCGGAACCGGTGCTGGTTTCTGTGGAGGACACGGAAACTGATACCGCTGTTGATCAGGTCGGGCAGTTGCAGAGTGAAGTTGAAAATAGCACCATCACGCTGGACCTGAAGTTCGGACTGCCCTACGACTCACAAATTAATGTATCTCTGCCTATCGAGTTCGTTGATCAGGACGTTGCTGTTGTTGCCCCGGGAGGACAATCAGGAGGTCAGGGTAGTACGAACGATGGTGTCGGTGATTTCTCGATAACAGTAGATAAAACAGTCGCTGTTGAAGAAGGTGCCAGACCTGATGTTATTGCCAGTGTTACCTATGACAGTGATTCAGGTAAAAGTGGTATCGGCAGTGATGCCGCTGAATGGACGTTGGGTCTGCGGGCCACAAAAAGACAGGATCCACTGGTATTTACCGCTGGTTTGTCACAGACATTTGCACAAAAGGCTGATGATGGTTTCCAGGCAGGTGATGTAACGCAATTCTCAATTGGTACACTACTCGCGGCCAGCCCATACACCTCACTACAGTTTCTGTTTAATCAGGCTTTAATCGGAGAGGCAGAACTAAATGGGCAGCCAATAGTTAACTCAGATACAAATATCGCGAATTTTTCAGCCGGAGTGTCTTCAGTAGTCGGTGAAGATACATTTCTTAATGTTCAGTTATCGATGGGGCTGGTGGATCGGGCTAATGACTACAGATTGTCATTTTCGCTGGCAAAGCAATTCACGTTCTAAATAGTGGTGACTGATAAAGCAAGATGAAAATATGATGAGCGGTATGGAGTAGTTTCAAAAGGAACTGGGGTCCCGGCGGTATAACTGAACGACTCATTTTTCTTTATCGTAAAAATAGTCAATGCGATCTAAACCATTGATCAATTACATTTAGACAGATAGCAGGATAATCTATTTGAGAATGTACGGCCGTATTGATCACAACTAAATATAAACAGAAAAACGGATAACTCCGTGTGTACGTATAAATTTATTTTCCAAGAGTAAAGACAGGGAAGTTCTCGAATGTGAAAGACATGCGTTTGACACGGAGTGAGCAAAGCATGTTTGTGAAGTATTGCCTGATGAGCATACCTGTGGCCATAATTGCAGGTCTGTCTTTGCTTTATTTTGGCTCAAAAATCAAGCCTTCAACTGATGACTACAGCCAGGTAAATCAGGCTGATCGATCTCTCGAAGTGATCAGCTATAGTCGAGTTGTTGTGAATCGCTGTATTGAAGCTCAAAATAATAATCAAACGGAAGAATGTGACGAACTAAAGGAAATTCTCGAAATTTTGCAGGGGGCTTTGGATCTTGCAGCCAAGGAGAGTATGGCGGGTTCAGCTTTCTATCTCTCCTGGTATGGCTATTGGCAGTATCTTGCAATAGGCTGGGCAGTGATATTTATTGTCCTCATTGCCGGGGCGTCGTATACCTTACTCTTCGAAGTTGGCAACGCGACCGGGTATACCCGGGAAATACTCCGGGTTGTCAAAATCAGCAGGGAATCAGAACTTCAACCCTATCTGAATATTGTCGATGTGTCTGTACAGACCGGAGAACCACCTTTTGGAGGTGGTGTCGGATGGATCGATATTACTTTTAAAAACTCAGGGAGAACGCCTGCGCGTGGTTTTCGCAATGTATTTATTGACGACTCTTCGTCAACAGATAAATCCCAGTATGTCGAAATGCTGGATGCGAAGCCAGTGGTTCATCTGATTAGCAGTCATGCCAATCAAATTGAAGGTGATAAGTTAAAAAATGAAGTATTGCTGGATTTAATCAATGCCGGAGAGCAGAGAACAGTCAGATGTCCGATTGTTACCGATATTCCGGATAGAAGTATGAAGCAACTGTACATGGAGCGTGAGTGGGAAAGGCTTAGAGACAGTGCGAATCTGCCGAAATTTGAGGGCTACAAAATTACCGGTAGTATTGAATTTGATAATGTTTATCTTGATTCAACCACACGGCAACTTAAATTTGTGTTAACTGATTCGGTAGAC
>JAHDHK010000312.1 GCA_020631335.1 Chromatiales bacterium | reverse complement strand
GTGGCAAATCCCTCTTCACTGCCACCGATGTGCTCGGCAAGTGCGACACTGGCAACCGGATTGCACGACCTGGCCGTACATCAGGTCGCGCACGGTTACCTGTGATCCGGGCTCAAGAAACGTCCGTGATCCAATGGCCGAGTGCGCATTGCTGCTTACAGGCACCAGCTCGTCGGCAGTGAGTTCGCCACGCTTAAGCTGAAACGAAACAATGTAGGCTGTCATCATCTTGGTCAGGCTGGCCGGCTCAAGCTTGAGATCAGCGTCCTTTTCGGCGATGACTCGGCCGGTGTGGTAGTCCACCAGCAAGTAGCTTTTGGCAGCCAGCCCCGGCGGCGCTGGAATAGGCAGCGGTGCGTCAACCTGAGCCGACGCGACTGAGGCTAGAAAACAGCAAAGCAGTAGGGTAACGAACCTAATCAACACGGTATCCAGTCGACGATCTGCCTGTCAGGACAGATCGGGGTATATCCAATAAACAATTTGTTCTGACACGCAAGCAAGACACGTGAGTAAAGTGCCTCACGAACGAATCAGGACTCGTCAACTTTGACAGTATAGTTTTCGATACCTGCGGTCTGCAGCTTCAGTGACACCTCGCGAGCGTGCTCTTTACTGACAATAGGGCCGACAGTCACCCGATACATTGCAGAGTCTTTGAGTGGCTTTACGTGAACCTCTTCGCGCGGAGTTTCCAAAACAATATTCGTCGCCACACGCTCGGCATCGCTCACCCTGGCAAACACGCCGGCCTGAAGGTAGTAACGCAAGCCCAGCATGCTGTCATCGACCAGCGGTTTTTCATCGGTTCCGGCAGACGCAGACGCGCCGGCGGTTGCCAGCGCCGGTAGCGTATTCGCTGCATTGACCGGCAGCGCTGCTGTTTCCAGTAACGGCACTGCCGCTTCTGATGCACTGCTGGCGGCGACGACTGCCTGTTCACCGGCGAGGCCGTCCAGGGGAATGTTTTCGCCGGGAAAGATCGGCTGCTGGCCATTGGCCTGGTTACCACTAAAAGATTGTGCAACGGCAGTGGTTTCCTGTGCTTTTGGAGGCCGGCGTCCGGGTACAACCACTTCAATAAATTCTGCCTCAACACTGGCAATATCAACCACGGTCCCCTCTTCCAGTGCGCCAGTCGTTGCAGCTGGCACTGGAATTTGCGCATCCGCCATTTCAGTAAGAGGCGCTTGCGGTACAACCGGATTTGCGACGGGAACCGCCACAGGCGCGGCCGCCTCACTGGCCTGTGCTATCGGTGCGACTGTTTCACCCTGTGGAGAACGATCGTCTACGAATAGTGTATCGAGCGCGACCTTCGGTTTTTGCTGCAGCGGAGCGCTGTTGTCGTAATAAAACTCGATACCCATTGTGTTGTCCGGACCGCTCATTGCCAACAGCTCTTCCGGCGAGAGTGCTTTGATTTCCACCATCGCGGTGCCGTCATTAACCATGCCCAGCTCAAGTGCCGCGGCAAAGGATAGATCGATCAGCCGGTCTCCGGAGAACGGGCCACGATCATTGATCTTTACGACGATACTCTTGCCATTATCCAGATGGGTAACCCGCGCATAAGTCGGCAACGGCAGGGTTTTGTGCGCTGCCGTCATGCGATACATATCGTAGGTTTCGCCGTTAGAAGCCATCCTTCCGTGGAAGTTCGGTCCGTACCAGGACGCAAGACCGCGGGCGGAGTATCCATCACTGCTGTCGAGCGTAAAGTAACGCTGGCCACGCACCACGTAGGAATCCATGTTCCCGCGCTTGCTTTGGCGGATACGCAAACCGCTGACAGGCACATTAGCCGGGTTATCCAGCGACGGATTCCCGTTAACCCCGGCTGAGGAGTCTACAAACAGTGCGGCAGTATCTTCGCTTTTGCCTCCATCTACCGGCGCATGCAATGTTCTTGACGGGTAGCCCTGTGGCAGATAGGCACAACCGGCAACAATAGAGACGGACAGGCCTGCCAGTATGGCGGCTCTGATTGGGTGATTCATTGTAAAGCCCCTAACGGTTCAAGCGCTTTTGTGCGTTAGCCTTTGCGCTTGTGAGACTGAATTTCGCGGCTGAGCTGGTACACAGCCATAGCGTAAAGGTTGCTGTGGTTATAACGGGTAATCACATAAAAATTATGATGACCGATCCAGTACTGCGCACCTTCTTCAGCCTGCAACTGTAATAAGGTATATTTCCCGTTGCCTTTACGTTTTGGATAGATGCCGCCGGATCTCATCGCTGAAAGCGAATGTACGGGTTTGGGACTATCGGTGATAAGACCTTTTGCGGCAGTGGTATATGCGGCCTCTTCCACTACGTACTGGCCGTTCTTCCAGCCATGTCGGTAAAAATAATTTGCCACACTGCCAATCGCATCTTCGACGCTGTTCCAAAGATCAATTTCGCCGTCCTCATCGAAGTCGATCGCATAGTTGCGGTAACTGCTTGAAATAAACTGCGGTAAGCCGAATGCACCGGCATAAGAACCTTCCAGCTCTGCGTAGTTGAGCTCATTCTCCTGTACCAGCAACAGAAACTGCTCGAGCTCAGAGCGAAAAAATTTACTGCGACGCGGGTAGTCAAAAGCAAGCGTAGACAGTGCTGAAATCGCCGAGTGCCCTCCACTTATTCTTCCGTAGTAGGTCTCAACACCAATAATGGCCACAATTATCGACGCAGGTACACCATACCTGAGCTGAGCCTTATTGAGTGTTGCTTCGTTTTCCTGCCAGAATTCCACACCGGCATTTATTCGTTTTTCATTGACAAAAATCGGACGGTATCCCGCCCAGGTCAAACGCTTTTCTGCGGGGCGCTGAATCAGATCGAGTACTTTTTCATTGCGGGATGTGTTGCGAAATATCTCAGTCAACGCTGACTCATCCATACCATGCGCTTTAACCATATCAGCAATAAACTGCCTTGCCTCCGGATGCTCACTGTAGTCAGCACTGACCCTGGTAAAAGGGAATATGCAAAATAGAATAGTCAACGCAACAAAGAATCGTTGCCGCAAGCGCACAGTCACTAAGTTATCCACCAGATGTAGAGCAACACTATCTTAGTCTTTTTGACTCACCCAGGTAAGCGGATTGATACGAGCGCCAAGGGAAATACAACCACGCAGGTTGTACCGAAAATTCGCTTTTTAACCGCCATTAATAAAGAGTAGATCAGCAGTTACCTACAGCTATAGCTTTGTAGTATTTCCTACCGGTAACCTGTGCAATCGGGATTATTGGCGCTGATATTCTGCGACAGCATCTTCATTCCATTCTATGCCGGCTCCCGGGCGATCAGGCACCATCGCAAAACCATCACGCACCTGCAGAGGGTTTTGCAACAAAACATCAGCCCAGTCGACATACTCAAGCCAATGACGGGTGGGCGATGCCGCTAACACATGCACGCTGAACTCGGGAAACAGATGGCTGGATATCAACAGATCATTTGCTGACGCCAGTGCACACGCCTGCAGCCAGCCCGAAACTCCGCCAATACGCTGCAGGTCAGGCATATAAAAATCCGCCGCCCGCGCTGTAATTGCTCGCTGCATCGCGCCGGTATCACACAGGTTCTCACCCGCCTGAATGGGAGTTGTGGATGCTCGGGAGATACGCGCAAGCCCTTCAAAATCTGCATGCGGTATAGGCTCTTCTACCCAGTACAGGCCATGATTATCGATCTCTCTGAGACGCCGCGATGCCTCACTGACAGTCAGGCTCTGATTGTAGTCGACCATTAGATGATGATCGGCATCCAAACGACTGCGCACCGCAGCAATTGCTTCCAGGTCGTGTTTTTCCTGTTCGCGCCCGAGCCTGAGTTTAACCGCGGTAAATCCATGTTTTTCCGTCAATGACTCGACCTGATCAGCCAGAGATTCGCAATCCTGAATCCATAAACCGCAACTGTTATATGCCTGTATCGAGGCCGTACCGGCCCCCAGCACCTGAGCCAGCGGGCGCCCGAGTGAAATCGCATGAGCATCCCACGCTGCCATATCCAGACCCGACAGTGCCAGCCCGAGCAGGCCGGGTGTATCGATAAGTTTGAATTTATTGTGAAGCGTTCGTGCAAGGTCGGCCGGTGCGAGAGACTCGTTAATGATCACAGATCCGACCGCCTGCGTAATCTCGGCCAATGGCGAGAGAAACATTTCTGCAAAAGACCAGATGTAACTCCGCCCGACAACGCCTTCACGGGTTTGCAGATCAATTAAAACCGCACAGAAGTTGTCCAGATTTCCCGACGCTGTGACTGGCGGTATCCGGAAAGGCACCACCACTTTTCTAACAGCAATCGATGCAATCGAATCAGTAGTCATGTCATTTCCACTGGAAGTTATCTGTGCCGGGTGTCGTTAGGGCAACCATTACCGGCACGGTGATGAAAAACGCAATAAGCGACGGCCCGGGCAGCCAATTTCACACGAAACGGCACAGTTTATCGATGATTAATAAACATTTGAGGGAAGTAAACGCCCTTAATCCCTGCGCCATAAATATTCAATCTATTGCTACATAGACTATCTTAAAACCTCTATAGGGCGCTGATACATGATCATGTACTGACCAAAAGAGTGCTCTTTCCTTTGTGTTTCAAACTGCTTGTCACGATGCGCAAACAACGCCTGAATGGCCCAGTTGTCGGCAAAGCGAATCTGCCCGCCATACTGAAACTCGTTGACCAGAGGCTCGCGATCGACCGTGTGTATATCGTTACTGAACAAACGACCGTCGATAGAGTAGTCCCGCAATACCAGGCGGGTCTGATGACCGACAAACACGTAAAAATGCCAACTGCTGCTTTTGCGATTATCACTGCTGCCTGACACGTTTTGCGGGGCAATGGAATCTTCCTGCACTTGCTTCGGCAGGTTGAACCCGGCCCTCAGCGTCAGCCCTCCTTCCAGCGCGGTAAATATGTTTCCTATCGTCCCTTTGACGTTAGTGACCGCATCAGCACCGAAAAGCTTGTCTTTACCCCACAATAAAAAACGGTTGCGTTGTTCGGCAGCAAACGCAAACGCCAGTTCCTGCCCAACCTGCATTCCCCAGCCTACCGGTATGATCAGATCGCGGCTTTCATGCACCGCAGTATGCATTTCTTCAGAATACGAACCGTTACCGGTCAGACCGAGCTTGGTGTAAATAGACCGGCGCATGTACTTGGAGGAATCCATCCAATCCGTAAAATGATTATGAATAGCGCCCTGAAAAAACAACAAACCGGCGTAGGGCCGGTCTTCACGCAGCAAGCGGCCGTTTCTGTCAATGTCATCCAGAGAAGCAACAGCAATGTCATCCGGAGTATAGAAGGTTTGCCCGATACCATATTCAATGGTGTAGGGGTTGTAGTCTTTTTCAAAAAAATTCAGCCGGTCGAGACCGGGGTTTTCTTCTTTGGTGAATGATCTCGCCGGTGCCGCCATAAACAAGATGCCACTGGTGTAATTAGCATCGGGCCTTTCCACCGGGTGATAACTGTCGTTCTCGGTAAAAAACCGATAACTGTGAGGTGTTTTGCCACAGCCGGCTAAAAAGGCAACTGACAATAAAGGGATAATAAGCGCTCTAATTCCGTTCAACTTCCTGCTCCTCTCATGCGTGTACTTAAACTCTGCGATTACTCGAACCACCGTCCATGCTGAACTGAATACCGCTATTCAACATGTTTTTACAGCCACTGCATGCATTGGGTACCGGCAATACCGATCAATATGGCTTTCACTGCAGTGCAGCATTCAGTGGATATCTGCCAGCCGGGCCTGCTGATATAACGCTAAAGCAAGCGATACCTTATTTCAATGCAGGCGATACCGTATCTCACGTCCTCACCCTTTTGTACACTGCTCAGGTTTGCGAGTCAATCGGTGCAAAGCAGTCCGCTAGCTCAATGACTTTCTGCACGATCATTTCCGGATTTTCGCCAAGCAACTCCCGGTTACTACCAAAGCCCCACAACACCCCCACACTGCGCAGGCCGTTACTATGTGCAGCGGAAAGATCCACACCACGGTCACCGATCATGACGGCATTCTCGTCTACGCTACCTGTTGCCAGCAGGGATTCAAGCTGAGATTTTTTGGCGACGCCGATATCACCGCCACTGACAAACTCCATGTAATCTGCAAGACCAAAGTGTTCGAGAATTTTTTTCGCTGCAGGTGCCGGCTTGGAAGTGCACACACCAAGATTCAGTCCTTTTGACTGCAGATCCGATAAGACTTCCGGAATTCCGGTATACATCCGGTTTTCGGCAAAACCGAGCTCGCCGAAACGCTCCCGGTAATGAGCCACAAGTATCTCGATCTCGGGCATTTGAATATCGGGAATAAACTTGCGAAACATCAAGTCAAGCGGCGGGCCGATTTCAGCGCTGATTTCAGCATCCGTTC
>JAHDHK010000311.1 GCA_020631335.1 Chromatiales bacterium | reverse complement strand
GGCCACAGGCGTGCATGGAGTCGTAGCTGCTGTGGTTCCGCTCAAGCTCGCGGAATTCACCAGTATCTACATCGATAGTTGCAAGTCCCTCGATACTGTTACGCGTATAAGAGGTGACAATGGTCGATGCATTTATAAACGCATAACGACGCATACCGAACACCCATTGCGGCATACCCAACTCAGCATCCATCGCACACAGACTTTTTTCATTACCTGCACAATAAAGATTCCACCAGTTGGATCGATCAGACACATAGTAAAGTGCTCCGCTCGGGCTCCACTGCGGCTGGAAGATTGACTCAGTCCTGCCACCTGCCACATGAGTTACTGACAACAAGTTATGGTCTTCAGACAGATCGGCCATCCATAAATCGGTGCCGTCCCAGGGCATATTGGGGTGATCCCACGTGAGCCAGCAAATTCGGCGGCCATCATCACTGACACTGGCAGAGGCATAAAAGTCATGTCCTTCGTGCAGCGTTTTCACTGCACCGCTTTGAGCATTAACACCCACCAGCTTGTTTTGCGGTTCTTTGAGATCGGCGCTGTGGACTTCGGCTATGGCAATTAACAGATCCTGCGACTGCGAATATGCCAGATCAGCAAAGCGTGTATCCGGCTCACTGGTGAGCTTTTCAACTTTGCCATTCGCACCGATACAGTAAATCTGCTGGTCGTCGAAATTGACAAAGTACACTCCTCGATCAGTGGGTAAATAACTGGCGCCACCATATTCGTGTACCCGGGTGCGGCAGTTATACGGCGATGGCAGCATATCTTCAGTTGCCTGTTGGCTGCCCTGAAGCGTGTGCCTGCAGATGACACTTCTCCCCTGCTCCCGGGGTCGCGACTCCACCCAGTACAATTCATCTTTAAACAGCAAAGCCTGAGACAAGCCTACATTAGAAGCCACCATCAGCTCAGGCGTAATTGAAGAATTCCAGCTTCCGTAAGGTAATTTTTGCTTGCTCATTAGTCGCCGTGTTTGCCCTGATGTACTTTAATGATGAATTGCTTGAAAAAAGCATTGCCGCTGGCAACGGCGCATACAGTGATAACCCCGCCATAATTACTTTACGTTGCAAGATGCCTAGCGGATGAACTTCAACCACGCTTCGAGATGTTCTGTTAGTTCTTCCCGGGATAAGCGGCGATCCGGCATTTCGTCATCAAAGTTCGAGTCGATAACTACTGTTTCCGGGGTAATACTCACACTGTGCGCGTTACCATTAAATTCAGCATGAGACTGATCACTCTTCAGTATGGTGATTAAATCCTGCGTTATAGACACCGATTCCTGCAGATCAGTCTGAATAAAGGTAGCCAGCCTGTCGTCTTTTCCACGCACACAGGCGTTGCCGTCTTCGTCGCGATAAAACTCAAGATCATTCATATATTCAGTCCCGACGGTAAATTGGAAAAGCGGTGTTGATATCACCTTTTGACAACGTATACCCCTGAATATCAAAACCCAGGCCCGAGGGTCCCTGCCAGGGTTGTTTCTTTTTGTCACTGCTGTTGCGATAGGCATTCAGGATCGCGTCCATTACCTGCTGTGCAGACATGGAGTCTGGAAAGAAACTGGAAAACTTCTGCTTCCACTGATTGCCGTCACGAATTTCAATATTGGCTGTATAAACACCTTTACTGTTCGGTTTGTCACGCACACTGACAATACGCGCACCGTCAGGATCTTTACCACCGGGCCGGGAGTGGTAGCCGACCGGCTTGCCTTTGCGATTAATTTCACCTTCAAATACATGGTGCAGGTTGACGGCAGGGCTGGTGTCAGACCATTTACCCCCGGACCGATAGGCCGCCACATTTCCTTTGCCACTGCTGGCAGAGGGGTTATTCGACGATGTTGAAACGCCGTTGGCGGCACCACCACCGGCGAGTTGATTAAGATCTATACCGAATTGTTCGAGATTGACCCCGAAAGCCACCAATATGGCGGCCACCACCGGAATAAGCACTTTCTTGTTTAACATTGGCAGGACTACGTGAAAGGGAAAGAGAAGGTTACTTGGAAAGCCGGGAAAACAAAAATATTTCCCGGGCAGCACCACGCGCCACGCATTGATTTCAGTCGTATCGCGCGCGCATCACACGGGGATAAACACCGTGTGCTCAGAGCTCAACTGATGGAAAGACTTTTCCTTCAAAGAGTTTTCTGGCCGTTCTGACGACCGCAGCCTTATGGATTTTAATACCGGCATCGTTTCCGCTGGCATTCATCATCACGCCGGCACGGCCGATCGGGTGTTCGACGTCGATCAAGACATCGCCCTGTGTCACCGGCAATTCAGCGACACTGTTTGCCGGTGAGCCATCGAGCATACAGGCGGTCGCCACGCTGACTGCGCCCAGCACACCGATAGAGGCATGACAGCGATGCGGAATAAAGGTGCGCGTGGTGACAACTCCTCCGTTAACCGGTGGTGCCACCATGGTCATTTTGGGTACCGATTTGTCTTTGACATCACCCAGATTCATGGCCGGCCCGGCCTGCAGGCGAATAGATTCAAGTTTCTCTTTCAGCTGCTGGTTATTGTCGAGACTTTCGCGGCTCTCATAGCCACTGATACCCAAATCACTCGCCTGCAACACAACGACCGGCATGCCATTGTCGATACAAGTCACGTTGATACCATCTATCCGGTCGACCACTGAACCTGTTGGCAGCAAAGCGCCGCAACTCGAACCGGCGGCCTGTGGAAAGTTTTGTAATACCCGCGCAGCTTTACCCGGTACACCATCAATGACGGTATCGCCCGCATAGCTTACCCGGGCATCGGGGGTTTCGAGCGTCAGTTCAGCTACCTGTTCACTGTTTTGCATATAGACAGCCACTTGCGTGGTGCCCTCACTGGCTTGTATCAATGACTGCTCAATCGCGAACTGGCCGACTCCACTGAGTATGTTGCCGCAATTCTGCGCCTCGCTTACCAGCGCCTGATCGACAAAGACCTGCAAAAACAGATAATCAATATCGGCATCGGGCCTGTCAGAACGACTGACAATAGCCACTTTGCTGCACAGAGGATCGGCCCCGCCTATACCATCTATCTGCCGCTCATCGGGTGAGCCCATAATTGACAGCAATAACTTATCGCGCTGCACCGGATCAAGCGGAAGATCCTGTTTGAGGAAATAGGCACCCTTGGATGTGCCACCGCGCATCCAGGTACACGCAACACCACTATGCAAAACTGAGGTCATGGCAATCCGGGAGCATTAGGCCTGATGTGATTATCTTTTATCACCTTGTGTATCGGCGAATTCAAGCATCGAGATCTTCTGGTGAATCAACATAGACAAGACCGGATTCCGCCAGTCTTTCACGCATCTGATACATATCCAGCCCGAGCACGCCGGAAGCAAGCTTTTCACGCTTTGCGCCCTCATTGGCTTCGCGCGCCCGTGCTGCATTCAGTACATCTGCTGCCGACTTTCTCGGAATACACGCCACGCCGTCATCGTCAGCCACAATGACATCTCCCGGGTTAACGATTTCACCGCCACAAACAACCGGAATATTGACACTGCCCAGGGTTTCTTTCACCGTCCCCTTGGCGGATATGCGTTTGGACCATACCGGAAAATTCATCTCCTGTAGATCAGCAACATCACGCACACCGGTATCAGTAATCAGTGCGCGCACACCTCTTGCCATGGCTGAGGTAGCGAGCAGATCACCAAACATGCCGTCCGTGTTATCGGCGGTACACCCGACCACCAGGATATCTCCCGGCTGACACAGTTCAATCGCCACATGCAGCATCCAGTTATCGCCCGGTTGGGTGAGGATAGTGACAGCACTGCCAGATACCCGACAACCGGAATACACCGGCCGCAAATAGGGTTTCATCAGTCCATGACGATCGTTTGCCTCATGCGCTGTGGCAACGCCAACGTCGGCAAATGCATCAACGACCTGCGGATCAGCTCGTTTTATATGACGAACAGCAACTGGTTTCATCGGGTTTTCTCAGGACCAATATAATCGGGTGGGATTATCTATCAGTATTTTTTGTCTCAGCTCATCGGTATCGGCTATTTGCAAAATACGATCGACCAGCTGACCGTCATCGGGCATATGGGATTTCATATTCGGGTGTGGCCAGTCGGTACCCCACAATACTCTGTCACTGACCAGCTCCATTAACGCACGCGCTATCGGATCGACATCTGAATAGGGAGGCCCGGTTTTTGTCAGCCGCTCGGCACAACTGACTTTGACCCAGTATTTATCACTGCCGCTCAAGAGCTTTTCCAGTAGCTTGAAAGCGGTTGACCCGGTCCCCTGTTCCACTGGCACCCGCCCCATGTGATCGATCACCACAGGTACTTCGACAGACTCCAGAAACAGTTCAAGCTCGATCAGATCTTCTGCATCGAAATAGACAATTATGTGCCACCCCAGTGGCTTAATTTTGGCCAGTATCTCGCGATAGTGATCCAGCGGTTTGGCACTGCCCAGCCGCTTGACAAAATTAAAGCGCACGCCGCGAACACCGTCTTCATGCATCGATTCAAGTTCTGCCGGTGCAATGTCCCGATCAACTACCGCAACGCCCCGATAGTTGTCTCCGCCGACTTTCAGCGCGTTTAACATGGCATCGTTGTTGGAACCGTGGCAACTCGCCTGAACAATCACGGCGCGATCTATACCCAGAAAACGATGTCGGGAAAACAGCGTATCGCAACCTGCATCCACGGGTACATAGGTGCTTTTCGGAGAATACGGAAACTGAGCTGCCGGCCCGAAAACATGACAGTGACTGTCGCAACTGCCCGCAGGCAATGCGTGATCCGGCTTTTTGGGATCAGGGTGATAGGCAAGATAGCCGGGTGTAACCATGCATTTGCTCCGACGGGGGTTAATTACCTGCTTTGAACCGACGCATCACTTCAGTGATGGTGGATTGCCCTATCATGTACTACCAGCTCGAAGCAGCGCAAGCGAACAATAATCTGACCCGGCAGAACAATAATCAGCAAGCCGGAACTACGCTGCGAACCGTAGCAGTCCGCCGGGCTATAGAGGAGGCAATATCGACTCTGCTATCGTAATCGGGCCTGGTCCGCTCGTTAACTGCAGGAAGAAAATCACATCGTCGGTACACCGCAGAATATTTTATACAAAGGGTAGCTGACCGGGAGATCAATCAACCCGATTCACAGACATGCGTACCCACTTCGTTATTGCGTGTACGACACCGCTAAGGTATCCACGCTGTAATCACAGGGCAATGCCGGATGGGCAATGCCGGTTGCATGGCAAAGCTGCGCATGCGTCTGTGATGTAGAAACTACCAGCGTCTTCAACCGCAGAAACCGCTAGTTGTTACCGACCAGCGATCCGTGTACCCAACCGATTTTGCCTGAAGTCCCGTAGGCGCCGACATGCACCCACTTGCCGTCGCGCTTGAATTCCATCAGCTCCTGACCAATGTCGAGTTGCAACACAACCGGGTGGTCAATGGACGGACCCTGGCGCAGATTCACTCTTTCTTTTAATACGAACAACGTGTTGTCAGGCCCGCCACCGGCGGTTGTTTTTACGATTTGATCTACTTCTGCCGCTTTCGGCAACATGCCACTGTTGTCAGCAGCCACTGATGATTTGTCACTGTTTACCGCTGTTTTAATCAGTGCTGTATCGTTTCTGGCTGCAGCTTTGACTTCAGTCAGGCCGTTAACGCCTTGAAGTTTTATCGGCTCGTCAGACACTGCGATAACCGTTTCCTGCGGCACCTTTTTCAGCTGGGCCTGCGGTAAGGCTGACTGAACTTTTGTTGCGACGACAAGCTGCTTGTCAGTCTGTACCGGTTCACGTTGCGCAACCACCACTGGCTCCACCACCGTTTCCGGTTCGAAGAAACCCGTGACAGCTTCATGGGTTGATTGCAGCATCGGTCCGCCGAATACACCGAGTGCAATCAGTGCTACTCCACATACGCCTAAAATTGCTCTTAGCATTTGTTGCCTCTTACTCGTGCTGAAACGTCAGCAATCATTTCACAGTGACCGCACTGTAAACGTAATGAGACAAATCGTTAAGTTTTCCAACAAAGGTGTAATGCCACACACTCTGCCTGTACGCCGCTTGAACGAGTGATAGCCCTTCGAATATATCCGCTTTTGCGCGGACAAACTCACTCCGTCAGCGCTCAACCTGCGATGACACACCGCATGCCCGTTGCACTATCTATCTGCCAGAAACCCGCCTGACTGCCGGTTCCATAACTGCGCATACAGGCCGTCTATTTGCAGCAATTCGTCATGAGTGCCGGTTTCTACGATCTCACCGGCTTCCATCACCACCAGCCGATCCATTGCAGCAATGGTCGATAGCCGGTGGGCGATAGCCAGTACCGTTTTGCCGGTCATCAGATCATTCAATTGCTCCTGAATAGCCGCCTCGACTTCGGAGTCGAGTGC
>JAHDHK010000020.1 GCA_020631335.1 Chromatiales bacterium | reverse complement strand
TACGTCGAGTCGTTTGCGTGGTTTACTCATGTTGATCACACTGCGGGCAAAGTCGAGTGTATTAGCGCCCTCGTTTACCAGCATAGTGTCGGGTCGTTGAGTCATGATCTCACGCAATGCACCCAGAGCTGTGTGAAAGTCCATCGGCGTGGTATCGCTGCCTACACGCTGATCCATTTTGGCAACGTTAGTATCGCGCTTGGTATACACCGCAGTCGTCCATTCCGTCGGTGGAGCCGACCATTCACTGCCCATTGCACTGACAAACTGTTCCAGACAGGACGCTATGTCACCCACCACAGGGGCGGCAATTTCCACGTTGCTGTCCATCTCGCGCGGATCGATATCAACCTGCACAAATTTCTTCGAACCGGGCTCACCCCATGATTTGCCTTTGCCGTGAGACAACAACCAGTTCAGACGAGCCCCCAGCATTACAACGACATCTGATTCTTTAAGCACCAGCGATCGCGCAGCTGATGCGCTTTGCGCATGGTTATCGGGCAGCAGCCCTTTCGCCATGCTCATTGGCAGAAAAGGTATGCCGGATTTTTCAACGAACGCTTTTACAGTTTCATCGGCCTGCGCATAAGCAGCCCCCTTACCCAGAATGATGAGTGGTTTTTTAGCCGACTTGAGCAAGTCAATAGCGCGCTGAACAGCGTCGGGTGCCGGCAGCTGTCTCGGCGCCGGATCAACCACTTTCACAAGAGACGCAGCACCTGCAGCAGCGTCCATGGTTTGACCGAAAAGTTTGGCTGGCAGATCGAGGTACACACCGCCGGGCCGACCGGACACTGCAGCGCGAATTGCTCGCGCCACAGCAATTCCGATATCCTCGGCGTGTAACACGCGAAACGCCGCTTTACATAGTGGCTTGGCAATCGCCAGCTGATCCATTTCCTCGTAATCGCCTTGTTGCAGATCAACAATTTCACGTTCTGAAGATCCGCTTAACAGGATCATCGGGAAACAGTTGGTCGTAGCATTGGCAAGCGCGGTCAACCCGTTGAGAAAACCCGGCGCGGAAACGGTCAGGCATAAACCCGGCTTTTGTGTCAGGTAACCCGCTATAGCCGCCGCATTACCGGCATGTTGCTCATGCCGGAAAGAAAGCACCCGCATGCCATTAGCCTGCGCTATACGACCGAAATCAGTAATAGGAATACCCGGCACACCATAAATGGTGTTCAGGTCATTCATCTTCAGTGCATCAATAAGCAGATGAAAACCATCAGTAAGTTCCTGCTCCGGCGCGTCTTGCGCTGATGGTTGCTCCTGAAGCTCTACAGACATTGTTTTTCCTTCCAGTTGTTCGTCAACGCTGGTATTTCAACGCTGGTGTTTATCAGGCCCTGACGGTCACAGTGACACTTTGCTCCGGATTACAGGGTGTGTTTATTCTGGCCATCCTGCAGTTCCTGCCAGGTGGTTTTGATGTGGTCGTGAAGCTTCATGGTGTGATCCCTGACCAGCATCGCTGCCAATTCGCTTTCACGGTTTTCAATCGCTTCGATGATCGCCATATGATCCACCACCGAACGACTGATGCGATCTTTCTCACGCATCGCCCGGCGTCTGACCGCATGCATGTGTTGCAGCAGCGGGTCGGCAGTTTCTGACAGCAATGTGCAGCCGGACAACTCGAGTATCCGCTGATGAAATTTGATATTGGCTTCCGAGTATTCTTCGAGGTCAGCGCGTTTTGAGTCAGCGCTGTGTTTCACTCCGAGTTTTCTGAGCGTGGCGATTTCCCGATCAGAGGCAACCCGAGTCACCAGTCTGGCGGCCATGCTTTCGAGCGCAGCCCAGACCACCACTATTTCCAATACCTCGGGGAGTGTTTTGGGCCGGACGTACACGCCTTTGCGCGGCCGGATCTCTACGAACCCTTCCTGCTCGAGTCGGGCGAGTGCCTCACGAATCGGGGTGCGCGAAATTTGCAGCTGCTCTGCCAGCTCGCGCTCATCCAGCCGCAGGTTGGTGTCGGCGCTATAGATATCCATATCCATAATCGCTGACTTCAACACAGGGTAAATGTGATCTTTCAACGAGTAGCTGGCCGCTACCGGCCGCAGTTTAATCTGTGTTTTAGCGGATTTTTTCTGCACCCTCGACCTTTGTGGTATACCACATACCTCGTACAATACTCCAACCACCGTTCGAGTCAAGTCCCGCCAGCAAGCATTTTTAGATCGCTGCGCGTGACTGGGATATAATTGTTCTATCCTCCCTGTATACCGAAATCCCGCAACCCCGTGGATTCGATTCTTTCCTACCTTCTATTTCACTAATATTCTCAACGGAGACTTATCCCCACATGAACATCCATGAGTACCAGGCCAAAAAGCTGCTGGCGGGTTTCGGCGTCCCGGTTTCCAGGGGCGAGCCCATTCTCGCCGCCGACGGTATCGACGCTGCCATCGATGCGCTCCCCGGCCCTGTGTACGTAGTGAAAAGCCAGATCCACGCAGGTGGCAGAGGCAAAGGTAAATTCAAAGAACTGCCCGCTGACGCCAAAGGTGGCGTTCGCGTCAGTTTTTCTGCAGATGAGGCAAAATCCAACGCCCGGGAAATGTTCGGAAATACACTGGTCACCAATCAGACAGGGCCTGATGGCAAGCAGGTTAACCGCCTGTATATAGAAGACGGTGCCGATATCGACAAAGAGCTTTATCTGTCTATTCTGGTCGACCGCGAAACCAGCCAGATTTCTTTTGTTGCCTCAACCGAAGGCGGTATGGATATCGAAGCAGTAGCGCACGACACACCGGAAAAAATACATACCATTGGAATCGACCCTGTAGACGGCATCACCGATGAAGATGTGGCAAAGCTCAGTGCCGCCTATGAATTGGACGGTGTTGCCGCGGAAGACGGAAAGTCACTATTCCCGACTTTATATAAGGCTTTTTATGACAGCGACATGAGCCTGCTGGAAGTCAACCCGCTGGTTATCCTCAAAGACGGACACCTTCGCGTTCTGGACGCTAAAGTATCTTTCGACAACAACGCACTCTTCCGCCACCCTGATGTGGTTGAGCTCAGAGACGAGACCGAAGAAGACGACAAAGAGATAGAAGCATCCAAGTACGATCTGGCCTATATCGCACTCGATGGCGACATCGGCTGCATGGTTAATGGTGCGGGCCTCGCGATGGCCACGATGGACATCATTAAACTCTACGGAGCAGAACCAGCCAACTTTCTCGATGTCGGTGGTGGTGCGACCACAGAAAAAGTCACCGCCGCATTCAAAATCATTACCTCAGACCCTAATGTCAAAGGCATTCTGGTTAACATATTCGGCGGCATTATGCGCTGTGATGTCATTGCAGAGGGAGTGGTTACCGCTGTGCAGGAGGTCGGACTCAACGTACCACTGGTCGTAAGACTGGAAGGCACCAAGGTGCAAGAGGGTAAAGACATCATTAATCAAAGCGGACTCAATGTCATCGCCGCCGATGACCTTGACGATGCTGCACAGAAAATAGTTAAAGCGGTTAAGGGGTAAGCCACATGTCAATACTGATCAATAAAGACACAAAAGTACTGGTACAGGGCCTGACCGGAAACACCGGAACCTTCCATACCGAACAGGCACTCGCCTATCATGGTTCACAGATGGTCGGCGGCATTCATCCGAAGAAGGGTGGCAGCACGTGGACTTGTGAAAACGGTGATGCAAAGGGCACCGAGCTGCCTGTATTTGCTACAGTAAAAGAAGGCAAAGCAGAAACAGGTGCCGATGCATCGGTCGTGTACGTGCCACCCGCAGGTGCAGCCAGCGCAATCATCGAAGCCATAGATGCAGAGATACCACTCATCATATGCATTACTGAAGGGGTGCCTGTACGTGACATGGTCAACGTAAAAGCACGCCTGCAGGATTCCAACTCGCGCCTGGTGGGTCCGAACTGCCCGGGAATCCTGACACCGCAGGAATGCAAAATCGGCATTATGCCTGGCACCATCTTCAAGAAAGGTTCTGTGGGTGTGGTATCACGCTCCGGCACACTGACTTACGAGGCGGTTTATCAAACCTCAACAGCAGGTCTTGGACAAACCACCGCGGTGGGTATTGGCGGTGACCCGGTCAAGGGTACCGAATTTATAGATGTACTCGACTTGTTTCTCGATGACGATGAAACCGAATCAATCATCATGATTGGCGAGATCGGCGGCTCAGCAGAGGAAGATGCCTCCGAGTGGTTGAAAGAGCAGGCAGCTAAAGGTCGCAAGAAACCGATGGCCGGTTTTATCGCCGGACGCACCGCCCCTCCGGGACGCACCATGGGTCATGCCGGTGCAGTAATCTCCGGTGGCAAAGGTGGCGCTGAAGACAAGATCGCTGCCATGGAAGATGCGGGCATCGTTGTTTCGCCGTCACCCGCAAAACTTGGTGAGACACTACTTAAGGCGATCGGCTAAGCCTGTTAAGCAATGCTATAGACCTCAAACTGACCGGTTACCGGTCAGTTTGAGCCCATCCCGCCAGTCGATGTTCGCTTTACTGTCCGGATAACACCTCGGTGATACAGTATCGTTTTTCAAGTGTCGAATCAGACCACTGTCAAAACAACAACATCACAAAAACCGCTAACCCCCTGATCACACAGGCTCATACCCTGGTGTCAGCAAGACAGTTTTAGCTGCCATTCACTTGTCAGGCATCCCACCCACGCCTAAAACCCGCCAGACACGCAACAGAAATAAAACGAAACCACAAAGTGAGGCATTGAACCTTAAACTTGTGTATCCACTGGTAGATATATGCAGTGTGTAGCAGTTAAAAAGGATAGTAGCCTTGCAAAGTGTACGTACTTCTCATTTTAGATGTTTCCTTTCCCTTGTTGGCGTCTTCTTTCTCGCCGCCTGCGGCTCGGGCTCAGATCGTGGCGTTGAGATTCATTCAAACAGCGATCTGAGCGTTCATCAGGCCATTGACGGATACGTGGTCAATGCCACTGTATTTTGCGATGGAGTCCGAAATGGTCAAACCACCGCAGCAGGCTTGTTCACCTGCCCGAAGCATACGCAACTGATTACCGTCAGAGGTGGTAGCGATGTCGGGTTTGATGAAAACAGCGTATCCGGGGGAGTACCTTTTATTGGCGAGTTGCAGGGTCCCGCAAAGTCACGATACATCACCCCACTCACTACGGTTGCCGCTAAGATGTCAACTTCCGGTGGTGTCTTCAATGAACAAACTTACGCTGCGTCTGAACGAACACTGACTGACTCTCTCGGTATACCCGGCGTAGCACTTTCGAGCAACCCTATAGGCAATCTGCCGCTGTTGAAGGCCAATGCAAAGATCCATCAACTGGTGGCACAGTTCACGACCAGCGCTGACGACTATGCCACTGTTACCGGTGAGCTTGCGAACATGTTGCGCAGCGGATCATCGATAGATCTCAACAATGACACCAACACCATAATCAGCATGCTTAATCAGCAGCTACTGGTTACTGCACCGGCACTGGCACAAACACCGACGAGTGAAGCACAGTTATCAACGGCACTTGCTGAGAAAAACACCGAAATCGACCAAAGCAGTAACCTGGCTGAACTGGAATCTGTCACAACCGGTGCGGCCAGTGAAACCCCATACGCCTTTTCAATAGATAAACATGCCCCACTGTTAGCCTATGAAACCTACAGAGACACTACATTTTATACATTGGATCAACTCCAGAACCCCACAACGTTCTTTGGTTACCACCAGGCCCGGTTCAACCTGGACTGGATAGAGACGGTCTACATTGCAAACGAAGCTTTCTCTATCAAAAAGCCAATGGATAAAGCGACGGTAGACGTCGCTGTAGAATTCAAATCAACCAGTGACAATAGAATGGTTTCAGCAACCCTGTCAGGGGTAAAACTTTCTATGCATGCTGAAGGAAGCACTACCATAGATGTAGAAGTGCCGCCCGGTTCGATAATTAATGCTCGCGCTGTCAACAAGCAAGGCATTGTTACCGATGTATCTCTACTTGCAAACAAGCAGCATCTCGCCAGCAGTGACAACGGTGGTTTTATATTTGACTTCAGAGATGTCAATAGAAAACTTCGCGAAGCCAACCAGAATGAGCTGCTTTATGAGTACGGCAACTATCAGATGACGGTCGTGATTTCAGGGGTGAGATTTTCTGTCACTGACAGAGGGAATGAGACCGGCGCACTCGAATACACTGTCACCAATGCCGCTGAATCGGTTACCGGATACGGATTACGTGGTTACGTATCCAGAGCGGACTAAGCGACGATACCTGAGTCGACTGCTTATCGCTTTACTGGCACTGCTGAGCCAAACATCGGCGGCAGCGGCGGGTATGCTATCGGAGCGGCTTCTACCTGCCGGGGGAATCAGTCTTTCCGCTGAAGCCCGAACCGTCGGAAAAACGGTAGACCACAGCCCTAACCTGCCGGATGGCGGGTTAGCAGTCCCTGTAAAACGGGGAAGATTCCAGGCACACAAATTCGGTATCGACTGGCAGATTTCAGACAAGCTGGCGCTGCATTCCGGTTTCTCCAGATTAGACTTTACGTCACTTCGCGATCAGTACACGCTCAATCGGATTGAATTTATCACCCGACAGCGATTAAACCGTCGCAGCACAATTGAGTTCGGGCTGACCACTAATTTCGCCCGGTCACTGACTAAAAATTCGTTTACCACTATTGGTGATAGCACCGTCAGGAACCTGAAGATAGATAACCCGAGAGACTATACCCTTCACTCAGGTTTTGTCTTTACCATCCCGTTGTCTGCTACCAGCGCGTTATCTTTGCATTCGGCCGCCGGCTTTTTGCAAACAACAAACAGCGGTACCAGCGGATCTATCAGCAATGGCAATTGCAACTATGATTTTGATTTTAACAACAACGGCGGGCGCCTGACTCAAACCGAACCCTGTGGTGACATTGTCTCACTCACACGCAACTACCCTACAGATCAGGCCATCGAGTCCGAATACGGCATATCACCTGGAAGAGATACTGCATACACAGCGAAATTTTATCGGGTGGGCGTTGAATATTCCGTTAAGAAGGGGCGATGGCACTCCAGTTTTGCCCTGTACCACCAGCAATTGAATAGAGGCGATCTAGACCAGCGTCTCTCCAGTCGTCGACTGGAAAGCTTCAGGAACAATCAAACCGCAATTATTGAGGCAACCAGACTCACAAACAGCCACTGGGACTTTGGCGCCACACTCCAATACCAGAGAAGGCAGTTTATGGGTGATGTTCCTGTACTGTATACCGGCATGACAGCACAGCGTTTCAAAGACGATGTACTGATGTTTTCTTTGAAACTGAATTACTCAATCCACTAGCGCATTTCCATCCATGCGGTGACCGCAGCTTACCTGCAACAGCACGCTTAGCTGCATCTGAGAACGCCTTAACAGTTTTACTTATTGCACACACCGACAATAAGGTTAACGCAGTTTCAATTCGAAGTATCAGGGTAGTTGTATGTATTACAGAAGTATGTTGTCCGCAGTCATCGCCACTTGCCTGGCTAACCCGATCATCGCGAAGGAATCCTCCGGCTCGCCTTCGCTTGTACTTGCAGAACAATTCCATAATCAGATTGACCTTTCGCTGTATTGGGTAAGCGAAAAATACGACGGTGCCCGGGCCTGGTGGAATGGCCGTCATTTTTTATCACGCGGCGGCAACATTTATCACGCACCGAAATGGTTTACTGACAATCTGCCTGATATCGCACTGGACGGAGAGTTATGGATAGGACGAGGCCGGTTTCAGGCACTGATGCAAACCATTCGCGACCACAAACCCGATGACACTGCATGGAAAGCGGTAAAGTTTATGGTGTTCGATGCCCCGCATGCAGATGGTCACTTCAGCGACCGGCAGGAATTTCTAGGCAAGACTCTCCGCAATGTACCCGACCACTGGATACAACAGGTACCGCAGCAAAAGATAAGCACTCATAAAGCGCTGCAATCCCTTCTGCAACAAATAACAGGCGAGGGTGCAGAAGGTTTAATGCTGCAGAAAGACGGCATGGATTACCTTGCAGGACGCCACTACGGCTTACTGAAGTTTAAAACCCATACTGATGCTGAAGCCGTCGTAATGAGCCATCTGCCCGGAAAAGGAAAATATAGAAACATGCTCGGCAGCATGGTCGTTGAAGACAGCACCGGTGTACAGTTCAAAATCGGCACCGGGTTCAGCGATGAACAACGCGTCACTCCGCCTGCGATCGGTACCACAATTACTTTTCGCTATCAGGGCAGAACCCAAAGCGGCAAACCGCGCTTTGCGCGGTTTTTACGGGTACGGCCCGAAGAATAACGGTGCTTCGATTCGTGTTGAGAGGTTTAAGCTCTCAACACGAATGCCTGTGCCGCGCCGACGCCTGGCCGGTCGTCGCTCATCACGTTTTTCAACACCCTGCTAGCTTGCCTGCTCCATTATCTGCGCTTTACTGACACGACAGGCAGAGAACTTGAATTCCGGTATCTTGCCGAATGGATCCAGACTCGGGTTTGTCAGCACGTTAGCAGATGCTTCAACATAGGCGAAAGGCACAAAGATCATATCTTCAGCCACAGCACGATCAGCACGCGCCATGATGTTTATCGACCCGCGGCGTGTTTCGACCGTGATCATTTCACCGGCTTTCACTCCCATGCTTCGAAGCGTTTTAGGGTGCAACGATGCATTCGCTTCGGGCTCAGCCCAATCCAGTACCGTTGCACGACGGGTCATGGAACCGGTATGCCAGTGCTCAAGTTGCCGACCGGTAGTCAGGATCATCGGGTACTCTTCATCCGGCGTTTCAGCCGGTGCAGTCACCTGTGCCGGTGTAAAGCGGGCCCGCCCTTCAGCACGCGGAAAACCATCACCAAATACTATCGGCTGACCGGGATCATCTTCAGAGAGTGAGGGATAGGTCACCGCGCTTTGTTCGAGCCGCTCCCAGGTAATATTGTTGAGAGAATTCATCGACATCTTCATCTCGGCAAAAACCTCACTCGGGTGCTGATAGTTCCATCCAAGCCCGAGTCGTTTCGCGAGCTCAACAACAATCCACCAGTCCTCTTTCGCCTCTCCCGGTGGAGGCAGCGCCGGCCTGCCCATCTGTACCTGCCGGTTGGTATTAGTGACGGTGCCGGTTTTTTCAGGCCATGCAGAGGATGGCAGTATGACATCGGCATAGTTGGCAGTCTCAGTCAGAAAGATATCCTGCACCACCAGATGCTCCAGTTTCGCCAATGCATCTCTGGCATGTTCGACATCCGGGTCTGACATGGCAGGGTTTTCACCCAGCACATACATGCCACGAATATCGCCATCGTGTACCGCATCCATTATTTCAACGACAGTCAGACCTTTTTCGCTGTCGATGCTCTCTGAACCCCAGATATCATGAAACGCACTGCGAACACCTTCATCAGCAACGGACTGATAGTCAGGCAGAAACATTGGAATCAACCCTGCGTCCGATGCTCCCTGCACATTGTTCTGACCACGCAGCGGGTGCAGACCCGAACCGGGCCGCCCGACCTGGCCACACATCAGTGCCAGTGATATCAGACAGCGGGAGTTATCAGTACCATGGATATGTTGAGATATACCCATGCCCCAGAAAATCATCGCTGCCTGAGCACCGGCAAAGGTTCTGGCCACGGCTCGTAAAGTCTCTGCGTCGATACCGCACAAGGCTGACATTTTCTCGGGTGGAAACCCTGCCAGATGCTCCTTCATTGCGGGCCAGTTTTCTGTAAAACCTTCGATATACTGTTCATCGTACAAGCCCTCTTCCACAATCACATTCATGATTGCATTGAGCATGGCGACATCGGTACCCGGTCGAAATTGCAGCATATGAGTGGCGTGACGTTTCAACCCCTGCCCACGCGGATCCATCACAATCAGCTTGCCACCGCGTTTTGTAAATTGCTTAAAGTAGGTGGCGGCTACCGGATGGTTTTCGGTCGGGTTAGCACCGATCACAATGGCTACATCAGCATTTTCAATTTCGTTAAAGGTCGCGGTAACTGCTCCTGAGCCGACATTCTCGAGCAGCGCTGCCACTGAAGAGGCATGGCAGAGTCGAGTGCAGTGATCGACATTGTTGTGCTGAAAACCCTGTCGGATAAACTTCTGAAACAGATAAGCTTCTTCATTGGAACATTTGGCAGAACCAAACCCGGCCACACGTTTACCGGTGTCTTCACGCAGCCTGCTCATGCCGTTAGCTGCCGCATCCAGCGCTTCTTCCCAGCTTGCCTCCCGGAAGTGTGTCAACGGATCAGCCGGATCGACATTTAATCCCTTAGCCGGCGCATCATCACGTCTGATCAATGGCCTGGTCAGTCTATGTGGATGGGCAACATAGTCAAACCCGAATCTGCCTTTGACACACAAACGGTTTTCATTGGCAGGCCCTTCAACACCGTCGACCCAGGCAATTTTTTCGTCCTTGATTTTGAAAGACAGCTGACAACCTACCCCGCAATAAGGACAGACACTTTTTACTTCGCGATCATAATCTGTACTGTCACCCACACCATTACTGTCCAGCGCTGTTGATGGCATCAGCGCACCGGTCGGACATGCCTGTACGCATTCGCCACAGGCAACACAGGTGGACGCCCCCATCGGGTCATCGAAGTCAAAGGTGATCTTGGCATCGTGACCACGACCGGACATACCAATCACATCATTGACCTGAACTTCGCGACAGGCTCTGACACACAGATTGCAGTGAATACAGGCATCGAGATTCACTTTCATGGCAAGGTGCGAATCGTCGAGCAGAGGCACACGTTCTATTTCGATTTTCGGGAAGCGGCTTTCAGACACGTTTTGCATCTTTGCCATATTCCAGAAATGTGATGATTTATCGTGCGCGCTGCTTTGTTCGGGCTGATCGGCCGCCAGCATTTCCACCACCAGTCTGCGCGCCGACACCGAACGTTCGTTTTGTGTGTTGACCACCATGCCTTCTGACGGTGTGCGAATACAAGACGCGGCAAGTACACGCTCACCTTCTATTTCGACCATGCAGGCACGGCAGTTTCCATCGGCGCGATAGCTCGTGGCGTCTTTATGGCACAAGTGTGGAATCAGTGTGCCTTCGCGTTTTGCGACGCCCCAGATTGATTCACCCGGCGCGGCGGAAACGGTTTTTCCATCCAGCGTAAACTGTATTGAGTCACTCATCTCTACACCTCCTCCGGAAAATGTTTCATCGTCAGTAGTATCGGATTAGGGGCCGCCTGTCCAAGCCCGCAAATAGAAGCATCGACCATGACTTCACACAGCTCCTGCAACAATGGCTGATCCCACTGATCTTTCTCCATCAGCTTGACCGCTTTCTCGCAGCCGACCCGACACGGGGTACATTGTCCGCAACTCTCGTCTTCAAAGAATCGCAGCATGTTCAACGCCGCATCTTTAACACTGTCTTTGTCCGATAGAATCACAATAGCGGCCGACCCGATAAACGATCCGTGCGGCTGTAAAGTATCAAAGTCCATGGGTATATCGTTCATGGACGCCGGCAATAATCCCGCTGACGGCCCACCCGGCTGATATGCTTTGAACTCATGACCATCGAGCATGCCGCCACTGGCATCGATGAGATCGGTGATCGTCGATCCGGCTGGCAACAGATAGACACCGGGCTTGTTGACGCGGCCGGAAATTGAATAGGAACGCAATCCGGTTCGACCGTTCTTGCTGGTGGTGTTGAGTACTTCCGGCCCTTCGCGGCAAACCCGTGCAATCCAGTGCAGGGTTTCTATGTTGTGTACCAACGTCGGCCTGCCGAATATACCGACTTGCGCAACGTAAGGAGGTCGATGTCTCGGCAAACCCCGCTTACCTTCGATTGACTCTATCATGGCACTCTCTTCACCACAGATGTAGGCACCGGCACCGCGACGCAAATCAATATAGCCTGGCTTGACCACTCCGGCCGCCTCGAGCGCATGGATCTCCTGCGCCAGAATATGCAGCACTGCGGGGTATTCGTCGCGCATATAGATGTAACACCTGGCCGCATCCACCGCCCACGCGGCAATCAACATACCTTCAAGGAACAAATGCGGAGTGCGCTCAAGGTAGTAGCGATCTTTAAACGTACCCGGCTCGCCTTCGTCACCATTGACTGCCAGATACCTTGGCGCAGGTTCAGCCCGCACAAAAGACCATTTTTTTCCGGATGGAAACCCTGCTCCGCCCAAACCACGCAAGCCGGACTCAGCGATTTGCTCCTGAACTTCATCGGGCGTGGCCTTACCTTCACGCAATGCCAGCAGTTCTGCATAGCCCCCGTTAGCGCGATATTTCTCGAAGTTTTCGTAGTCCGGAATTTCCGCGTGTGTCTGTTTGCCGGCAATCGCCTCTGTGACCAGATCAACCGTAGCAAAGTCTATGTGCCGGTGGCCCAGCTCAAGGGTCGGTGCAGTATCACATCGACCCATACAGGGGGCGCGAACAACACGAACCTCGGAAGGATCAGTGCCAGCCTTAAGTGCCTGAATCAACTGTTGCGCACCGGCCAGTTCACAGGCCAGTGAATCACACACCCGGATCGTTGTGGCCGGCGGGGGTGCCTCACCTTCGGCAACCACATCAAAATGCGCGTAGAAAGTGGCTACCTCGTGCACTTCGGCCTGGGATAAGCGCATTTCATCGGCAAGTGCATGCAGGTGACGGGCTGACAGATGTCCGTACTTGTCCTGAATCAGATGCAGGTGTTCGATCAGCAGATCGGCACTGCGCGGCTTGTCTGCCAGTAATTCCAGGACTTCGGCACGAGCGGTATCGTCGAGTTGCCGGCCTTTAGGCGTTGCACGCCCCTTACCGCGCCCGGATTTCCATACACCGGGTTTTAATTCTGCCACCACCATAATAATTGTCTCTGAGGTAATCTTTGCCAGACTGGGGGACACTATGTGAACCCAGCTTTACGATAAAAACAAATCGCAATTTTCGATTAGGCAATCTGTTTTACTTATAATGGGTAATTCCGGGCGCTGCCGGCATCCGGATTCCGGAAGCACAGGGCATTGATAACCTCATGAAAAAGATCATTCTCACCAGGCGCTGGCCAGCTGAAGTAGAACAGGCACTCGCCACGCACTACGAATGTGAATTCAACGAAAAAGACGAGCCATTCTCACAGAGCCGGTTGCAACAGGCCCTTGTCAATGCGGATGCACTGCTTACAACAGTGACCGACCGACTGGATGCCACGACCCTGGGCGTGGCTGATACGCGTGCAAAAATCATTGCCAACTTCGGTGTCGGTTATAGCCATATCGACACTGATGCCGCCCGCGACGCCGGTATTGCGGTAACCAATACACCCGATGTCCTCAGCGACTGCACCGCTGATCTGGCGTTAACGCTGCTACTGATGGCAGCACGACGTGCTTCAGAGGGCGAAAGAGAACTGCGCGCCGGTTTATGGTCGGGCTGGCGCCCTACTCATCTCATGGGCACCAAGGTATCCGGAAAAACACTGGGCATTATCGGCTTCGGCAGAATCGGTCGCGCAATGGCACACAAGGCACACCACGGATTCGGAATGGATATCGTGGTTTACAATCGATCAACTGTGGCGGACAACGCGTTGAACACGGTTAATGCCCGGCAGTTGACTTCAATCGAGCAATTACTGACGTGCGCTGACTTTGTATCGCTGCATTGCCCGGGGGGACAGGAAAACACCCACTTGCTGAACGCCGAGCGCATTGCAATGATGAAACCGCAAAGCTACCTCATTAATACTGCTCGCGGTGAGGTAATTGATGAGTCGGCACTGATCGACGCATTAGCCAGTCAACGAATTGCCGGCGCCGGCCTGGATGTGTTCAACAATGAACCCGATATCGATCAGCGCTTTTTGGCATTGGATAACGCGGTGTTACTGCCGCACCTGGGCAGCGCTACGGTCGAAACCCGACAGGACATGGGACTGCGTGTGCTCAGCAACCTGAATCAATACTTCTCGGGGCAACAACCCGACGATCAGGTCTGTTGACCGGCTTTATACCGATACACCGATGACCGCACGCAACGCATCTATGGCGGGCAGCGCCGGTTCGTAATCGAGCGTCGCGAGTCCGATCGCTTTTTCCACCACCGGCTCTTCCAGCTTCAGACTGACCGAGTTCTGATCAAGAAACAGGCTATCCACCAGCTTCTGCGGTGCAATAGTCGCAGCCGACCCGTTTGTGACCTGGACCATCGCTGCAGTAAATGCATTAGTTTCCATGACCGGCTCAGGTGTCACACCGGCAACAAGAAACACCTCATCAACAATCTGCCGGAAGCGCATATCCTTACTGAGCAGGCACAGCGGCAGTGATGCAGCTTCAAGCCAGGTGGCCGTGCCATTCTTTCGCGGCGCGAGATGCATAGGCGATAACAACACATAATGTTCTTTATAGATTTCTTCGAAGCGCATTGTGGGGGCATTGCGCTCATCACGATACGTAATGCCCGCATCTATAGAAAACTCCTGCAGTGCACGCGCTATCTGACTGGAGGTAAGTGACTGGATTTGTATTGTCAGGTGCTCATAGCGCGCACGCAAGGAGGTAGAAATTGCCGCCGCATAGGGCAATGCTGTCGGTACAACACCTACTGCAAGCACGCCGTGCAAATCGTCTCTGGCAACTTCTATATCCTGACGCATACCCTCTGCATCGGTCAGTATTCTGCGCGCCCATCTCAACACCAGCTCGCCTTCGCGGGTAAAGCCCAGAAACTTGTTACCCCGCCTGACGATAGGCACTCCCAGCTGTTGTTCGAGGTGATGGATTCTGGCTGAAAAAGCAGGTTGCGAGATACCACAGTCTGCAGCAGCACGCGTAAAGTGCTTACGTTGAGACAACGCCAGCAACAACTGAAGATCACGTATTTCCGGATAGCGATCCACTAGTTAGCCGCCACAAAAATGCAACAGAGAAATACCGCCGTGCGCACGAACACGGGTCGCCGAATCTGCTGAGAACGGAAGATCACGGGTCAGACCTGCACATCCAGCACAATCTTGCCGAAGTGGCTGCCCTGCTCCATCGCCTTGTGTGCAGCAGCGGCCTCTGCCAATGGAAATACATCGGATACCAGTGGTTCGATACTTCCCTCGGCAAACAGCGGCATAACGGTTTGTTCAAAGTCTGCAATGATTGCTGACTTTTCCTGAAGCGGTCGTGAACGCAACACCGAACCGATGATCTGCTGACGCTTGACCATCATCAGGGCAATGTTCAATTCTGCCTTCGCCCCACCCATAATACCGATCACAACCAGCCTGCCGCCAACCGCCAGACTTTTCATGTTTGCCGCCAGATAAGATGCTCCGAGGTGATCCAGTATGATGTCTGCACCGCGTCCATCGGTAATCGTTTTGACTTCATCGGCAAACGATTGTTCGCGATAGTTGATCACATGGTGCACACCTAATGCCTGCACACGATCCACCTTTCCTGCCGAGGCAGTCACAATCACCGTCGCCTGCGGATACAAGGCACGCACCAACTGAACAGCCGCGGTATTCACGCCGCCGCCCCCACCGTGCAGTAACACCGTGTCTGTCGGCTGTGGTTTGCCCAGTACTATCGTATTCAGATACGCGGTTATATAGGTTTCACAGATACAAGCCGCCTGCTGGAAAGACAGCTTATCCGGTATCGGCATGGTGTGCGCGCTGTAAGCCAGCGCATACTGCGCATAACCGCCACCACCGACCAGAGCAAAGACGCGATCACCTTTGCTGAATCGAGTCACCTTGTCACCAACCGCTTCCACTTCTCCGGCAACTTCGAGTCCCAGTATTTCCGAGTCTCCTTTTGGTGGCGGGTAATTTCCCTGTCGCTGCACAATATCGGGACGATTCACAGAGGTTGCAGCCACCTTGATGAGTATCTGATCGGGCCCGGCTTGCGGCACAGCTGCGTCACCCAGGGTCATTTGATCGGCATCGCCAAACGCTTTCAACAATATCGCTTTCATTGTGTATAACTTTCGTTTCGAACAGGTCTGTGGCTATTGTACCCTCCGTCACGCACGATGGTTTACACTATCGCCATGAATTGTCACCCGCCACTACATTCGGCGCCAGCCCGGAGTGAACATGGATAACCGCTTATTACTCGGGTGTATCGCCGATGACTTTACCGGTGCCAGCGACCTTGCCAATACACTCGCCAAAGAAGGCATGCGCACCACGCAATTAATCGGCACACCACAAGACAACACCCCGATAAACAGCGAAGCGGCGGTGATCTCGCTGAAGAGCCGCTCCATTGATGCCGCCGATGCCATTGCACAATCACTGGAGGCACTGCAGTGGTTAACAGGGGGCGACGCAGTTTCTGTTTAAATACTGTTCTACATTTGACTCAACCGAGAAAGGTAATATCGGGCCGGTGGCAGAGGCGCTGGCGGAAGCACTGGATACTCATGCTGTGGTGGTATGTCCGGCATTTCCCACTACCGGTCGTACCGTTTATCAGGGACATCTGTTTGTATTCGATAAGCTGCTCAACGAATCAGGATTACAAAACCATCCGCTCAACCCGATGACTGATGCCGATATCCGTCGGTGGCTTGCAATGCAAAGCAAAGACTCCCCGGCACATGTCAGCCACGCGGTCGTTGCGCAGGGACCTCAGGCAATCGCTGCGGCACTGCAGGATGTACAACGCGCAAACACCAGACTGGTCGTGGTGGATGCCATTGTCGACAATGATCTTAGAGCCATCGGACAGGCATGTGCGCAGGCGAAGTTACTTACCGGAGGCTCCGGCATTGCGCTCGGACTTCCCGAGAATTTTCGCCGCAATAACCTGCTGCGTGAATCCGGTGACAACTTCACCAGGCAGTCCTCCTCCGGCATTATTCTGTGCGGTAGTTGCTCCGAGACTACCCGGCAACAAATAAAATCCTACAAAGGCCCGCATTTCCCGGTAGACGTACCCTCATTAATGAACGGGTCCGTCACTGCTGAATCCGTGGCTACTCAGCTACCTGCTGTTGACGCACCATTGATTTATTCCTCAGCCGATCCGGACACGATCAAAGCATTGCAGGCCAGTTATGGTACCGAGGCACTGGCAATGAA
Source organism: Chromatiales bacterium (assembly GCA_020631335.1). GTDB lineage: Bacteria > Pseudomonadota > Gammaproteobacteria > Granulosicoccales > Granulosicoccaceae. The sequence goes on along the minus strand of JAHDHK010000020.1, from coordinate 19,013 downwards.
AATAGAAACATTCTTCGGTGATCTGGCAGTAAAACTGGTCACAGCAGGACGCAAACGTATGGTTGTTGCCGGCGGTGAAACTTCCGGCGCTGTCATTAGCGCGCTCGGTTTACAGGCTTTTAATATCGGCCCTGAAATAGACCCCGGTGTACCGGCACTGAGCACAATCGACAATTCACTTGCTGTCGCCCTGAAATCCGGCAATTTCGGCAGCGAAGATTTCTTTGAAAAGGCTTTGGCCATGCTGGGCAACTATGGCGAGTGATCTCAAATTACGCGAAGACATCTGCCGCTTCGGACGTTCTATGTTCGAACGCGGCCTGACCATGGGCAGCAGTGGCAATATCAGTGTAAAAACTGAGGACGGCTGGCTGGTGACACCGACCAACGCATCCCTCGGTCATCTCGACCCTGACCGCCTGAGCGTACTGGATCAAAACGGTTGCCTGGTATCCGGCGATGCACCGACAAAAGAAGTACCACTGCACACAGCAATGTATGACACAGTGGCCGGCTGTGGTGCAATTGTGCATCTGCATTCTACCCACTCTGTGGCAGTGTCAATGCTTCCGGACACCAAAGCGGATGATGCGATCCCCCCACTGACCGCCTACTATGTAATGCGTGTGGGTAAAACTGCTTTAGTTCCCTACCACAGACCCGGTGATCCTAAGATCGGAGACGCCATTAAAGGCCTGGCAGGTAAGTACACCTCTGTATTGCTGGCTAATCACGGACCGGTGATGGCCGGCAAAACACTGGAAGCCGCCGTCTATGCAACAGAGGAACTGGAAGAAACTTCAAAACTGCATTTACTCACCCGCGGTCTGAACCCGAGAATGCTCACCGAAGCGCAAATTGCAGAATTAACCGGATAAATAAAGATACGAATCACCATGCGCTGACGTGGCCGATAATCATCATGCGACATAACTCGTCATTCACATTTATATTGCCGCTCAACCGATACTAGCCAGGTAGAACAATGCCTTTACTTGCTGCAAATCTCTCAATGATGTTCAACGAATACGAATTTCCAGATCGATTCGAAGCCGCGGCTAATGCCGGCTTTAAAGCGGTAGAGTATTTGTTTCCCTATGAATACCCGGCAGACATGCTGGCTGAAAAACTACAGTCGAATAATTTACAGCAGGTATTGTTTAACAGTGTTCCGGGAGACTGGGACGCCGGCGAACGCGGCCTTGCCAGTCTGCCCGGCCGGGAGCAGGAATTTCTCGACGGCATCGGTAAAGCCGTCGAATACGCAAAAGCGCTGAAGTGCCCGCGAATCCATGCGATGGCTGGACTCGTTGCAGACAACAACCGTAGTACGCAGCACGATACCTACCTTAAAAGCCTGACCGCTGCACTCGATCTTTGTGCAGCAGACAACATTGACTTATTAATTGAACCGATCAATCCGATCAACATGCCCGGTTACTTTCTCAATGACTTCAAGCAGGCCTGCGATATCCTGGACACCATTAATACCGATGATCATCAGGCACGACTTCAGTTTGATTTTTTTCATTGCCAGAGAATCCACGGGAATGTGCCAGCATGGATTGAAAAATGCAAAAAGCATATAGCACACTTCCAAATCGCCGGCACCCCTGACAGGCATGAGCCCGACAACGGTGATCTGCCTTATAGAGAGATCATTGAAGCCGCCGAAAGCGCCGGCTTCGGCGAACTTGCGATAGGTTGCGAATACGTGCCGGCGGGTAACACTGCAGACGGACTGAACTGGTGTAAAGACTGGCTTGGTTAATGAAGTAATCCGCTGCGGTATCGCCGCCCGGGTGTCAGCCGGCAATTAATTGAAACGACACAAGCAGGCAAGAACCGCTTGGGCGATACATATTTTCCGGAAAACAACCAGCGCCAACAATCAGCCACGACTCTATGCAGGCACTTAAGCTTTTTATCTACCGACACCTGCCAACATCTGTGCAGCTGCTGATTCGAAGAACGTTGTTTCCAACCTATCTGGTGGCAGCCAAAGTCATTGTCACAAACGCTGACGGACGCTTTCTGGCTGTCAAAACCACCTATGGCACCGGCTGGGATATTCCCAGTGGTCACTGCGACCGCTATGAGAGCCCGACCAGTGCCGCAGCACGCGAGGTTCTTGAAGAAACCGGTGTTATCACAGAGAACCTGGTACACGAAGCCGTTATTTTTCAGCCAAAAACCGGCACAGTTCAGGTTGTCTTTAGTGCCAGCGCAAAAGACCCCGATACACTCATACCCGATAACTTAGAGATCTCGGAAGTAAGGTGGGTCACTATTGACGAAGTTACACTCAATCCGTACGCGCGTGAGGCGATCGAGGTGGTTAACACCCGCAAAACACATTACTGGGTGTCTGATCTGGACCATTAAATTTACTTATCCAGCAGAGACTCCAGCCTTGCTACTGATACTTTCTCTATGGTGCCCAGCTCCTGAGCGAATACAGATACGCGCAATTCTTCAAACATCCACCGCACCTTATGGACTACACCGGTTGACGGATGCATCAGCTTGATGCGTTCCCACAATGGCAACAACTCCGCCCTGCGTCGTCGATCCCTGTCGGGTTCACGGTCAAGACTGTCCAGACGTTTGTCTATTGCCTTGAAATAAACCGGCATCCGATGCAGTTTTTCAGCCGGTGTGGCAGTAACAAACCCCGGATAAATCAGATGGGCAATCTGATCATTAATATCAGCCATCGCCTCTACCCAGCTCAACGACACCGAGCCGCTCATGCGTTTGGCAACCTGACGGTGTGCTTCCATGGTCTTCTCCAGCACCGCACAGATCTGATTGGTATTTTCAATCAGATCCGGCTGCCCCTGCTCGAGAATGCTATAGAACTGTTCTCTCGTGCGGGGAGTCTCTGCCGGATGAATGAAGGTTGTGTCCAGGGCTGCATTGACAATATCTTTTCTCAGCACATCAATTTTTCCGAACACAGCGAAGCGTAAGCCCAGCACATCGATACCGGGTAGATTTCTCTGCAAATATTTTATTTCTTTCTGCAGTCCCTTCCTGAATAGTTCCCTAAGACCCAACGGCATTGCGAAGGCGGCATCTGCGGGGTTAGCCAATAGTTTCAGATGGACTTTATCACCTTCGGCAACCAGTGCAGGATAACCCTGCATGGTCACTCCCTGAGTTTCCACATCGACTGACTCAGGCAGGTCGCCAAAATTCCACTCTTTCAGATCACTTCTCTCGAAACTGTTGCCAGCAGTGGATGCCAGATTCTCCTCGATGCGATCCATGTATTTGTTCTGCAAACTCTCAAGATCACGGCTCTCATCTATACAGTTACCATTCTCATCGAGTATTTCGTACCTCATCAACAGATGATCGGCCAGCGATGATATCTGAAAATCTGAATCATCCAGCGTTTGTGGTGATACTGTTTTTAATCCACTGATTAAAGCCCGGGTCAGCCCTTTGTTATCGTGTGGTAAAAGCGCATTGACCATACGTGTTGCGACATCCGGTGCAGGCACATAGTTTTTGCGCAATGACTTTGATAATGATTTTATTAACGCGGTTATTTTTTCATGTAATAACCCCGGCACCAGCCATTCACACTGCTCTGCAGACACGCGGTTAAGCAGACTGACCGGCACACTCAGCGTGACACCATCTGTCCGCGAACCGGGTTTAAAATTATACTTTAGCGGCAGCACCACACCTGAAAACTCTAACTGATCAGGAAAATCCGTGGAGCTGATATCCGGCTCGTCATCACGAAGCAGGTAATCCCGTGTGAGGTATAGCCCGCGGGATGACACACTTTCAAATTCAGCTCGCCACTTTTCAAACGCAGGCCCGGAATAAATACCTTCTGGAATTATCTGATCATAAAATCGGTACAACTCTTCCGGATCCACAAGAATGTCACGACGGCGGGTTTTCTCTTCAAGTGTCACTACCTCATCAATGAGCCGCAGGTTATGACGGAAAAATTCTGCGTTAGTGTTGTAATTGCCTTCAACTAATGCACTTCTGATAAATATTTCGCGCGATTCAACCGGATTGATGGGCCCGTAGTTAACACGTTTTTTTTCTACGATGACCAGTCCGTAGAGTGTTGATTTTCGAAAAGCGCCTACCTGAGCGCGTTTGCGTTGCCAGCCGGCACCGGAGTAACTGTGTTTAAGCAACGGCTCGGCTGCCTGCTCTATCCATTCGGGCGCTACGCCGGCAACACCTCTGGCATAGACCCGATTGGTTTCACTGATCTCAGCGGCAATAATCCATTTCGGGCCTTTACCGAAAACACCGGAGCCGGGAAAAATCATCAGCCGACGGTTTCGTGTACCCAGGTAATTGTTCTTTTCATCTTTAAGTGCAACATTGCCGAGCAGACCGGACAACAACGCACGATGAATACTGTCGTACTTTGCCTCTGTTGTGTTCTGTGAAATTTTCAGCTCTTTCAGCACCTCATTGAGCTGATGTCTGATATCTCTCCACTCACGTACCCGCATCGAAGATAAAAAACGCTGACGACACATTTTGCGAAACTGATTGTTAGACAAGCGCTCCATTTGCACACGACAAAACTCCCATAGATTCAGTATGGCAAGAAAGTCCGATTTGGCATCGTTGAACTCTGCATGAAGCTCATCCGCTGCCTGTCGTGCCGCCATAGGTCGCTCACGCGGGTCCTGCACCGACAATGCACTCACGATAGTTAACACCTCTGATACCGACCCTTCATTCGCTGCAGCCAACAACATTCGTGCGAGTCTTGGATCAATCGGCATACGCGCTATCTTCTTCCCCATCGGAGTGACCTTGCGGCTGTGTGTCACGGCACCCAGTTCGACCAGCAGTTGATAACCATCATTAATCAACCGTGCTTCCGGTGACTGAACAAACGGAAACGTCTCCATACGACCGAGCCTGGATACTTCCATCTGCAGTATGACTGACGCCAGATTGGTTCTCAGAATTTCAGGCTCAGTAAACTCGGTGCGCTGATCAAAGTCTTCTTCGCTATATAAACGAATACACACACCCGGTGCCTCGCGCCCGCATCGACCTTTACGTTGATTGGCAGAAGCCTGAGATACCGGCTCTATCGGCAGACGCTGTAACTTGCTTCGAGCACTGTAGCGCGACACCCGCGCCAGTCCGGAATCTACAACATAGCGAATGCCCGGCACAGTCAGCGAGGTCTCAGCGACATTCGTTGCCAGTACAATCCTTCTATTGCCATGGGGTTTGAATATACGACCCTGCTCTGCGGCCGACAGTCGCGCAAGCATCGGCAGTATTTCTACCCCTCGTAACAGGCGGCTACCTGCAGCGGCTTTGCCCAGATGATCAGCGGCCTCACGGATATCACGCTCTCCGGGGAGAAAAACCAGGATATCTCCGCTGCCTTTTTTTGCCAGTTCCTCACAGGCATTGAATATCGCCTGTGGCTGATCGATGTCCTCTTCTTCCTGCCATGGACGGTACAGCACTTCAACCGGATAGCTGCGACCTTCAGCCAGAATCACAGGCGCATCATTAAAGTGTCGCGAAAAGGTTTCAGGATCAATCGTCGCCGAGGTGATGACCACTCTGAGATCTTTGCGTTTTTTTAGCAATGACTTCAGGTATCCCAGTATGAAATCAATGTTCAGCGAACGCTCGTGCGCTTCATCGACGATGATCGTATCGTATTGGTTCAACCAGGGATCGGATTGAATTTCCGCCAACAGAATTCCATCTGTCATCAACTTGATAAACGTGTTTTCTGACAGCTTGTCGTTAAAGCGAACCTTATAGCCGACAGCGTTACCCAGTTCGGTTTTCAATTCCGATGCAATGCGGGCAGATACACTTCGCGCTGCAATTCTTCTCGGCTGCGTGTGACCGATAAGTGCCTTGCTGCCACGGCCGGCCTCGAGGCACATTTTTGGAATCTGGGTGGTTTTACCCGAACCGGTCTCACCGCATATGATCGTTACCGGATTTTTTTTAATACTGGCAATGATCTCATCGCGGTGCTCAACAACGGGCAGCCCTTGCGGGTATTCGCAAACCGGAATATTTTTTTCCCGGGCTTCACAACGCAAACGCGATGCATCAATGGCCTTATTCAGCGCTTCCAGCGATGGCGATTTGTTTTCAGTAGAGGATGTTGTGTTATCGCGGGAATCAGTGTGCTTCAACAATTGTCGAAGCTTGCTTCTAAACCGATGCTGATCTTTAAGCAAGCATCTATCGATTTCACGATGGATGCGTTTTGCATCGATCACTGACAACTCAGAGGTAGCCGGGCGGGCTCAGCTTTGTACCTTGATGACCAGATACCCCATGCCGTTCTGACTCAATCGCTGTTGCGCCTGCCTCAGATTTCCGGAATCGTAAAACGGACCGATGCGAACCCGATGCAGCAGCTTGCCGTCTTTTCTGACTTTATGGACAAACGCATCCATACCGGAGTTACGCAAACTGCTTTGCATGGCGACTGCGTCAACCTGACTACTGAAAGCGCCGGCCTGCAGGTAGTAGAAGGTCCGGGGAGCATTGGGAATCTTCTTGATGATGGTCGGCTCCTGCACATTAACACCGCCACGTGCAGCCGTGGTTCGTGCCTCGGCACCGCCCAGTGCCGCACCGCTGACAATCGTCGGTGGTGAAGCAGAGGCTATTTCTATCGGTTGAACACCATTGATGTTGTCAAATTCATCGGCAATCTCGACCGCAGATGGACGCTCGTTAACACCGGCACCAAACCGTCCGCTGCTGTCGGTTCTGGTGAACGCAGGCATTTGATCAGCCTTTACATTCGGCACCGCGTCTTTAACACCGGGCAGATTGTCGTAGAAGCCGAATTGAGAGGGGTCGGACGCCTGATAGCTTTCTACCGCACGTTCGGTTTCCACCAGTGTGTAGTGATCCTCAGGCATACCGGACAGAAACAATACAAAGCCAAGCACAAAGCCGACGATGACTCCAATGGTCAGCAGCATCCAACCCTGGCTCGCACCACGCTGTAAATGTCTTCCCGCAGGGCTGCGACGTGCTTGGATCATGTTGACCGGGCTATTCGTTGATACACGTGAATTTTTCATCGCTGATGTAAGAGCTGCACCACAATATCGGGTTATGAATATCGTTTCGGGCAGTAACCGTACCGTTTTCTTTACAGTCAATGTCACTGCGCACACCGCCCGGTGTCAAGCCCGACGGTCAAAGCCAATCGACTATATGCCTTTGACAAGACGCTTTATTCACAGCAAAAGAATCTATTAAAAGTCAGGCATTTATCAACGGTTCTTATTCTAACGCCTGAGGTTCTGTAACGGAAGCGTTAGCACAAAAAATTAAGCTGCGCGCACACTCCGGAGAAAAGCTTCAGAGGCGCAAACCACTATATCTAGCAGTTGCATGAGCAAAGTCAAAGCATATCGTGTGGATCAACGTCAAGAGACCAGCGCACCTTTCTGGATTGAGGCATCTCTTCCATCCAGGGCCGCAATGGTCTGAGCAGCTCGTGCAGCGCTTTTCTGCTATCGCACAGCAGTAACAACTGAGCACGATATCGACCGGCAATCCGCTCCATCGGCGCGTGCGCCGGACCTAGTACATGCACTTTCATTTGCGGATTCATGTGCTCGTGACAGGCCATTTTTCTGACATGCTCCAGGTAGTCAAATGCCACACCGCTCTGCGCGTGTTCGCAGCGGATCAGCGCGGTATGAACATAGGGCGGCCATTCGGTTATTTTGCGCTCGGCCAGCAGTTGCCCGGCAAACTTGCCGTATCCTTCTGCCAGTAATTGCTGTAGCAACGGGTGCTCGGGATTGCGGCTTTGAATTAATACAGTACCCGGTTTGTCGGCACGACCCGCGCGACCCGCCACCTGCATAATCAGCTGTCCCATTTGTTCTGTTGCACGAAAATCCGACCCGAATAACCCGCGATCCGCATCCATAATGCCCACCAGCGTTACGTTCGGAAAATCGTGCCCCTTCGCAAGCATCTGTGTACCAACCAGGATTTGCGCCTCACCACTTGCAGCCATTGCCAGGTGCCGCTGCAGTTCTCCTTTGCGGCTGGTGCTGTCACGATCAATCCGCAACAAGGTGTAGTCCGGGAATTTCTCCGACAGAAACTCATCGATGCGCTCTGTACCTGCCCCCACTTTAATCAATGCGTCTGATTCACATGACGCACACACTCGCGGTAACTGTTTCTCAGCACCACAATGATGACATCTCAGGGTCGATGATCGAGCGTGGACTGTCATGTGCGCATCGCAGTTGCTGCAATCGGCCATGGTGCCGCAGTCTTCGCACATCAGTACCGGAGAATAGCCACGACGATTAATAAACACGATCACCTGCTCGCCCCGCGCAAGGACATCTTCCATACGCTTCAGCAGGCGTTTTGAGATACCGTTTTCTGTTTCACTGCCGCGACTGTCTACGAGCTCCAACGAAGGGGGTACAGCACCGGCGGCACGCTGCGTTAGCTCATATAACGTCAACAACCCTTTTTCTACATTGTGCAGCGACTCGAGCGACGGGGTGGCAGAGCCGAGCACAATAGGGACTCCGGCACGTTGCGCACGGATGATGGCGAGGTCCCTTGCATGGTAGCGAAATCCATCCTGTTGCTTTAATGCGCTGTCGTGCTCTTCATCGACAATGATCAGACCAAGCTTCGGCAGCGGTGCGAAGACCGCCGAACGCGTGCCGATCAGCACCCTTGCCTCACCACGGGCTGTTGCACGCCAGGCCAACAGCCTTTCACTGGCGTTTAAGCCCGAGTGCAGCACTTCGACATGGCACTGCAAAGCGGATCGGAAACGCGACAACAACTGAGGTGTCAATCCGATTTCCGGCAACAGTATAAAAGTCTGGCCCCCTTTCAGCAGTTGTTCTCTGACCAGCTCGATATACACTTCCGTTTTTCCACTGCCGGTAATGCCATGCAGCAACGCTCCGTGATAACCACCGAATTTATTGATGATCGCTGTAGTGGCCTTTTCCTGCTCTGCGTTTAACGCTCGCGTCGCAGCGGGTGGCTTGTCCGGAAATGTCTGGCTGACTTCTTCTACCAGTCCTTTTTTCAGCAGCTGCTTCATTGGCGCAGACCAGCGCTCATCAAATAGCCGGCACTCACCACCGGTAACCGCGGAATCGCTGTCTTTAATAAACTGAAGCAAACGTTTCTGTACAGGCGCCCGGTTCAACGCGTCTTCGCTAACCTCATTACCGGCAGCGGTAATGCGAAAGTTGTATTGAGGTTTGGGTTCGGTGTGTGCGGCTTTACGCAACGCAATCGGCAATGCCGTCGCAAAGGCCTCGCCGATCGGACACCGGTAATAACTGCTTGCCCACTCGAGCAGACTCACGACTTCAACAGGCAGCACAGGCTCCGGGTCCAGCAGCTCAATCACCGGCTTCAACTTAGTCACATCGAAATCGGGCTTGCCATGATCAACCACCACCCCCACATGACGGCTGCGCCCGAATGGCACCAGCACTCGCGCACCACGGGGGTAAGTCAAAATATCGCCGGCGGGCAAATAATCGAACAGCCTTGATAGCGGCACCGGTAGCGCTACTTTCAGCACCAGTGCCGTTGCCGTATGCTCCCCGCTCACAACAACGGTCCGCTCGGGTAGCCGGTGTGGAAAATTTGCACACAACCCTGTGGATAACTCTGTGGACAAACCCTGACCATTGCACCCCGGTCCCGTTTACAGCCAACAACGGTGCCACCTGCGGGTTTTTCTTTTTTATTTATATTATTCAATAAGATAGATAGTTTTTTAGAAAAAAGGTTGATTTTATTCGTCACTTCCTATAACCGCTTGCCGGACGGATACAGCATGTGTATAAGTGACACTCGAGATTCGCTAATTGATCCGTTTTTGCAACACTTTCGTTTTTCTTCGAGCGCCTGTTTGCTGTCACAAATCGCGATGTTACGCCGATTAAACCAAATGAATGCATCCATCCGTATCAATCGCACAGTCGGGCCGCACAACCCGCTCACCTTGCCTGTGTCAATTAGTCGACCCGAAACACAGCGCTGCCTGACAATCCTTTATTCATCCAGGACCACACTATGAAATACATTGGCGAAGCCGATTATCGCCACGGCACTGCGTCACGACTGGGTGTCCTGTTAGTCAACCTGGGAACACCCGACGATACCAGCACTCCGTCAGTACGCCGATATCTCAAACAGTTCCTCAGCGACCCCCGGGTTGTTGAAGTGCCACGAGTCCTGTGGTGGCTGATTCTAAACGGCGTGATACTTCGCATTCGCCCGTCGCGCACTGCAGAAGCCTACAAAACGGTCTGGGACGAAGAAACCGGATCACCATTGCTGGACATTGCCAAAAAACAGACCGCCGGTATCCAACAGATGTTGCCGGAGCAGCTGGCCGGGAATGCCCAGGTGGCGCTTGCGATGCGCTATGGTAATCCATCAGTGGAATCTGCGCTTGCCGAGTTAAGAGCGGCAAATGTCAGACGGCTGGTCGTGCTGCCGCTTTATCCGCAATACTCAGGCTCTACTGTCGCTTCCGTGTTCGATGAAGTTACCCGACAGCTTACGCACGTGAGATGGATTCCGGAATTGCGGTTTATTAATCAGTACTTCGATGATGAAAACTACATCAATGCGCTTGCCTCGTCTGTCGAACAAAGCTGGCAGAGTAACGGTCGTGCCCAGCGGCTGGTCATGTCATTTCATGGCATTCCCGAAAGATACAGAAACAACGGCGACCCGTACTTCTGTCAGTGCCAGGCGACCGCAAGGCTGCTGGCCGAAAAGCTTAAATTGAGTGAGGATCAATATCAGGTCGTGTTTCAGTCCCGTTTTGGCAGGGAGCCCTGGCTACAGCCCTACTGCGACAAAACTATGGAACAATTACCTTCCCAGGGGGTAAAAAGTATTGAAGTGATCTGTCCGGGTTTTGCCGCCGATTGCCTGGAAACCATTGAAGAAATCAACGAGGAGAATCGCGAGATTTTTATCGAAGCCGGTGGTGAAAGCTTCCATTACATCCCGGCACTGAATGATCAGCAGGTGCATATAAGTGCACTGTGTCAACTGATTGAGCGGCATATACAGGGTTGGCCGGAGGCAAAGGGAGAGATCGAAGACCGGCAACAGCTTAAGGATTCAGAACAAAGAGCGCTCGCCATGGGTGCAAAACGTTAACGCTGTTAGCTGACGACCTACGGTAGTGCCCAGCCGCAGGTACGCTGCTGCTCAGGTAGTTTTACGCAGCACGGGCTTTTAATTTTTCCGAATCACCAGAGGACTGGCAAGGGAATTATGAGCGCTGGAGGGATTTCTTCCAGCGAAGCATCCGCAGCATAAAAAGCGGATTGCCAATGATGTAGCGTCGCCACAATCTACCGGGCTCAAGATAAAGCCGGTACATCCACTCTACACCGCTTTTTCTCATCCACAGCGGCGCGCGTTTTTTATCACCGGAATAAAAATCGAACAGTCCCCCGACACCAACCAGTATGTTGCTGTCGATTTGCTGATGATATTTGTGTATCCACTTTTCCTGTCTTGGTGCACCGAAAGCCACCAATACAATGTTCGGTTTCAATGCATTGATTTGATCGATCACTGTATTGCTGTCATCGTCGTGATCAAAATAGCCGTGCCTTTCACCGACAATTTTCAACCCCGGATAGGTGTCGGTCAGATTACGTTGCATTCGAGCAGCAACACCCGGCGCTGCGCCAAGCAGAAAAACGGTAAAGCCTTCACTGCGTGCAACTTCGCACAACTCGGGCAACAGATCGGTGCCGTTAAGATTCGCCTTGAGTCGCTTGCCCATTAAACGACAGGCGAGGCTGATTCCGGCGCCATCAGGCAACACCAGAGACTGTGAATTGAGGATAGAACGGTATTCCTCATCTTTAGAACTGATATTCAGGCAGTCGGCATTAATAAACGATACGCACTCTTTACTGTTTTCCTTGATTACCCCACCGATCAGGTGTAACGCCTCTTCCATAGAGATGCTCAGGAATTCCACATCCAGCAATGTCAGTCGGCTTGCAGCATCCATCGTACTGTCAATCCCGTACTCGAGAGAATCGACCACGCCATTGGCGCGCGCAGGCATCGCCGCTACCGATGTCAATTCGACACTGGTGTCTGGCAAATCCGGTTGCTGTGAGAGGCTGTTTTTCAACTGACTGCATCTATTAGGTTATCTCACTGATCTGACGTCGGGGACCGGCGGCTTTTAATAGCCGCTTCTCCCCGCTGCCCGAAGATCAGGGAACAATTCGGTCTCAAGAATAGCCACTATAGACCCGGCAGCGGAACCGATGCCATCGACAGCGTAGAGATGAAGGTGAAACATTATCAACTTTTCCAGTTCAGCCCGGCTTGCGCAAAAGATTGAATCGCTGATTCGCCAATAACCTGACGATCAGACCGACACAAGAGTAACGCAAATTGAAACACTGCTCCATTGCACTCAGGACAACAGAACAACGCTTTCGCAGTGTTAAAATTCAGGTAACCACCCGCAACCGATGAATACATAACCATGAACTACACCCCGGCGAGCCTTGAATCTTTCGCAAAAACTATTCTTATCAGCTTTGGCTGTAGCGAAGAAGAGGCCAACATCGTCGCCGACCACCTGGTTCGCGCGAATCTGTCCGGTCACGACTCTCATGGTGTCGGCATGTTACCGATGTACGGCGCACAGGTGAAAGACGGCAATCTTATTCCTAATCAAACACCCGAATTTTTGTCCGATGACGGTGCAATTCAGATCGTCGATGCCAGACGCGGGTTTGGCCACCGGATGTCACTGCTGGCACTTGATCGCGCATTGTCTGCCGCTGAACAACACGATGTTGCCGTGCTGGGTATGCGCAATGCAGGTCACGTTTCCCGAATCGGCACATACTCTGAGTACTGCGCCGGGCAGGGATATATTTCTATCCACTTTGTTAATGTCTGGGGACACGCCCCCGTCGTCGCCCCGTACGGCAGCAGTATGCCCGGCTTCTCAACCAACCCGATCAGCATAGGGATGCCATTGCAGGGCGCAGCCCGACCAATGCTGGATATGGCGACCAGTACTGTGGCACTGGGCAAGGTACGGGTGGCTCATAACAAGGGTGAAAAAATTCCTGCAGGCTGGGTACTCGACGTCGATGGCCTGCCCACTGACAATCCGTCCGATATCTGGCTGCACCGACGCGGTGCTTTAACCGCTTTCGGCCTGCACAAAGGTTCAGGACTCGGCATCTTTGCTGAACTGCTTGCCGGTGCGATTGCCGGTAAGGAAACAGTCGCCACCGGCAACGAGATTCCTAACGGCGTATTCAACAATATGTTCTCGATTATTATCAATCCGCGCGCGTTTGATGATATCGAACCCATCGAAGCTCGAATTATCGAGTTTTGTGAGTCAATAAAATCCGGTAAACCGGCAGCCGGCACCCGCGAGGTATTGTTGCCCGGCGAACCGGAAAATCAGCACAGAATCGATCGAAACAGAGATGGTATCTTCGTTGATGACGAAACAATGGCCCAATTAATGGACATAGCAGGTCAGTTCAACAGTAACATCGATTCGCTTAAATCCACGTTGAAAACCAGCAGCTGAGTGTCAGGCCTAATTTCAGCTCGGAAAGCATGCGTGTTAGGCACGTGTTTTTATAGGATAATTCAACTTGACGCGATTTTGGCGTGAGCTCAGCAGAATGCGTCAGGGACCAGCGGCGCATGGATCACGCGGTAAACAACTGATCCATCACCATCAATTGTAGATTTTCAGATTCGCCACAGCACAATCCCTACGTTCCGAAAAGCCTTATGCCGATACGAAAAATGCCCGGAAGTATTCAATGACCACAATGCTGGTGGCTTCCAGTGGCGGGCACTTTACTCAACTTGCCGAGCTCTGGCCGCGCCTGCGCGAGGCCGATGAGAATTTCGTCTGGGTTACATTCGACTCTCCTCAAACGCGCTCTATGCTGCAGGGACAACCGGTTGAATACGTGCCTTACATCAGGCCACGAGGGCTCGCTTCGGTACTGAAAAATGTACCTCAGGCATTCAGACTGATCAGAAAGTACAAAGTGAACCGGGTGATCAGCACCGGGTCCGCGATTGCTCTGGCCTATCTGCCCTACAGTGCCGTGCGGGGAATACCCACGCATTACATTGAATCTGCCACCCGGGTGGAGGGACCTTCTGTCACCGGCAAAGCGCTTATGCGCATACCGGGTATTAAATTTTACAACCAGCATGAAGTCTGGGCTGATGAGCAATGGAAATTCATCGGCTCGGTATTCGATGGATTCGAATCGGTAAAACTGGAATCACCTCCGGTGAAGATACGCAAGGCCGTTGTATCCGTAGGCACCATGGAAGACTACACCTTCAGAGATTTTTTTGTCCGTCTGGCTACCTATCTTAAAGATGCCGATTCTGTTTTGTGGCAGACAGGCTCAACCGATGTCAGTGATCTGGGTATTGATGGTAAAGAGGTAGTCCCTGCTCATGAGCTTGAGCAAGCCATGCGCGAAGCCGATGTGGTTATTGCTCACGCCGGCACCGGGACTGCGCTCACCTCATTGCGCATGGGCAAGCGACCTATCCTGGTTCCGAGAGACAGTTCGCATGGGCAGCATATTGACGATCATCAGTTTCAAACAGCAAAGCTACTCGATAATATGCAGCTCGCACACAGCAGGCGCGTTGAAGAGCTTACCCCGCAGGATCTGCTCGAAGCGGCAGCCTATAAAATAGTTCGACTCGATCAGCCGAAAACGCTTCATCTTTAAGTGGCACATCACCTGCGCGGCAAGCCAATTGCACTTCAGCAGATGATTCATCCGGTCGAGCTCTTCTTTTGCCCAAGTACCACGCGCTAACAGTTTTCCTCTGTATTTTCTGGTCAATGTCGACAAACGCGGCAGAACAGACATCGCCGATGGCAGAATTCAAACGCGCCATCTCTCTTGTCGAGCAGACACAGCTGGAGATCTTCTCCGGCGATCCGCCTGAAGCCGTCGATGCGATTCATGATCGGCTGGAAAAGCGCCTTAATGGTGTAAACGATGAAAACACCCGCCTGCAGATTATGCGCGATGTTCTGTCCGACGTTATCGAACAGTACAATGATCAGTACGCTAATTATATCTCTCCGGAGTCGTTAAAGAGATACCGCGAAAAGCGCACCGGCAGCTATCACGGCATCGGTCTGAAGTTCCGCGCAAAACCGGATGATTATCCTGTCGTGATCGGTGCATTAATCGGCGGGCCGCAGGAAAACAGCAATCTGCAACCCGGTGACGAAATTATCCGTGCCGGTGACACCGAGCTCAAAGCTAAAAGCAGCAAGGATATTGTCAAACTACTCAAAGGACCAGAAGGGACAACCGTACACCTGCTGATTAACAGAGACGGCAAAAGGCACACGGTTGATGCGACACGCGGACCGGTTAAACTCGAATATGCCCGATCGGAAATCATCAGCTCAGATATTGGCTATCTGAAAATATCGCGCTTCGGTGGCACCACTCACGACACCGTTCGTCAACAGATTAAATCGCTGCTGCAGTCATCTGTCCGGGGTATCGTGCTTGATTTACGTGACAACCCCGGCGGGTCAACCCGCGCTGCCCGTTCCATCACATCGATGTTTATTGAAGACGAGCATATCTATTGTGAAAGGTATAAAACCGGGGCGCACAGGTATTTAAAGCGGCACGGGGAATACCTGACTGATCTGCCATTGGCGGTGTTAGTTAACGGCAACAGTATGTCTTCATCGGAAATTGTTGCAGGCGCACTGCAGGGATACGAACGAGGCACTATTATTGGCGAACCCACTTATGGCAAAGGCCTGGTGCAGAAGGTGTTCGATCTGGCCCCTCCGCTGGGCGGAGCCATTCGAACCACAATCGCTGAATTTGCAACCCCCGCGGGCCACCCTATTCATGCCACAGGCATTGTTCCGGATAAATTCATCCGCACTGAGGCCGACTTTATGTTCCGTCGCACGGGCTCACTGAACATCAGTCGTGAGGCACGTTTATACCAGCGCACACTACTGGAACAACAGGTCAGAAAAGACCATCCCGACAACGCCGCGAAATACATTTCAGCCCCGGATAAACAACTGCAAGCTGCAATTGACATCATTCAAAACAGCACACTCAGCACTATTGAAAGCACAGAGTAAGTGCAGACACAGAAACCGTACGTCGTATTGACAGGTGTTTGACATCGATTCTCAACGGATGCAAACCTAATGCTCTGTGCGGAAACACTTTAGGTGTAACATAGCGCTTATCCATTGCACCATCAGGGTCGCGCAAGCACACGACTAAAGACCACCACCATGCACAGCAGCAATTCAAGTTCAGAACCGCCTAATCAAGATCCCGCTTCTTTGTCCAAAGACGAACTGAATCAACAAACCGCTACCGTTGAATGGGAAGAGCTGATTAAACACTTCGCTCGCGGAGTGGTTATCTATGTGGGTGACGATATGGATCTTGTGGATGTTGCCCATCAAATTTCAAAAGACAATGTCAGCTTCATTGAATCCTGTCTGGCAAAAGGCAATATTCGAAGAGCCACCGATGACGATGCCAGAGACTGGTATGCACGTTCACCGGTGTTCTGGTGCGTGGTGGCAGCTCCCTGGGTACTGATTCAGGAATGCAACGACAATCAAATCGAGTCGAATAACGACTAAGCAGCCTGTTGTTAATAGTTTTTGATGCAATCGTGTAGCACAATTCAGCGATTAATCAGGGCATCGCTGCTACGCCGGTAACTCTCCACCAGGCACTGACGGTGATATGTGCGCTGTTGCCCGCATCCCTCCCCGCTAACCCGAGCCGGAAAATGAAAAGATGCAGCTGGTGTGAAAGCAGTGAAATTGATCAGCACTACCACGACACCGAGTGGGGCGTCCCGGTGTATGATGACCGGCTGCTGTTTGAAATGCTGATTCTCGAAGGGGCGCAGGCAGGTGTCAGCTGGCACGTGGTCCTGGGAAAGCGCGCCCACTATAAAAAAGTGTTTGCCGATTTTCAGGCGGAAAAACTGCGGAAATTTACCGATGCCAAACTCGAGAAGCTACTGCTGGACCCGGGCATTATCCGCAATCGCTTAAAGGTTTATTCGGTGAGAACCAATGCAATCGCAATGCTGGAGGTGAAGTCAGAATATGGAACCTTCAGTGATTATATCTGGCAGTTCATCGGCGGTGCGCCGGTAGACAACAAAAGAAAAAGGTCAGCAGACGTGCCCTCAAGCACCGCCGAGAGCGATGCGATGAGCAAAGACCTGAAAAAGCGCGGCTTTAAGTTTATCGGCTCGACCATTTGTTACGCCTACATGCAGGGGGTAGGCATGGTCAATGATCATGTGACAAGCTGTTACCGCTACCGGGAAATCCGCAACAGTAACAACAATGCCGGTTAAGCTGCGATCTACCCGGTGTAGCGGCTCATGATCAGCGACGCGTTGGTACCACCAAAGCCGAAACTGTTCGACATCACGGTATCGATTTTGGCGTCGGTGATCGTTTCTCGCACGATGTCTATGTCACCGGCTTCGGGATCGAGGTTATCTATGTTGGCAGAAGCGGTGATAAATCCGTTTTGCATCATCAGCAAACAATAGATTGCCTCCTGTACCCCCGCCGCTCCGAGCGAATGCCCTGACAGCGACTTGGTTGAGCTGATTTTCGGTGTATTGCTGCCGAATACTTCGGTAATAGCTTTTAGCTCGGTAACATCCCCGGCAGGCGTACTGGTGCCATGTGCATTCAGATAATCCACCGGTTGCTGAACGCCGGACATTGCCATTTGCATACACCGCACAGCACCCTCTCCTGATGGCGCTACCATATCCGCACCGTCGGAGGTTGCTCCGTAGCCGATCACTTCAGCGTAGATGTTCGCGCCACGATTCAGCGCATGCTCGAGCTCTTCCACCACCAGCATGCCACCGCCTCCGGCGATAACAAATCCGTCGCGATCGGCATCATAGGCTCGCGATGCCCGCTGTGGTGTATCGTTATACTTTGTAGACAACGCCCCCATGGCATCGAACAAGCAGCTCATTGTCCAATGCTCTTCCTCGCCACCACCGGCAAACACCACATCCTGTTTACCCAACTGTATTAGCTCCATGGCATGTCCGATACAGTGCGCGCTGGTAGAACAGGCGGAAGACATAGAATAGTTGACTCCCTTAATACCGAACGGTGTGGCAAGACAGGCCGACACCGTACTACCCATGGTCTGGGTAACCCGATACGGACCTACCCGGCGAATGCCTTTTTCACGCATGATATCAGCTGATTCGACCTGACTGGACGATGCCGCCCCACCGGAACCTGCGACAATCCCGGTACGCACATTCGATACTGTTTTTTCATCAAGCGCTGCATCGGCAATCGCTTCACGCATTGCTAAAAAAGCATAGGCCGCAGCACCACCCATAAAACGCAGCTGTTTGCGGTCGATGTGCTCTTTGAAATCAATATCCGGCACACCGGCAATCTGGCTCCGCATGCCAATTTCAGTGTATTCAGGCTTTGCCTTAATACCGGATTGACCGGCTCTCAAAGACTCGGTTACCCGACTTTTATCTGTACCCAGGCTGGAGACAATTCCGGCACCAGTGATCACCGCTCTTCGCACGATTAATCCTCAAGTATCAAGCACGCGAGTGTATCACGCGTCGATAACAGGCTGCGTTTCAGAAAGGTCAGTGTCGAAGCGATCGAGCTGTGTCACTGTACGGTGGCACAGACCATCCGGGGGTGCAAAACGGGTACACGTGCCGGCGTGCGTCACCGTCGCTGTGGGCGTGCGGCGCTCGCTAACCGAACACACGCCTTAACAAATCCGACTGCTGATCGTAAGGCTGCAGTCGGATCGAGCGCTCTTCCTGTGCCAGGTAATGAAAGAAGCCCTCCAGGCTTTCATCGACGACATGTGCGGTAAAGTCTGTCTCACGCAGCT
>JAHDHK010000310.1 GCA_020631335.1 Chromatiales bacterium | reverse complement strand
TGAATATCAAAAAATCCCGGTGTCACAATGCCTTTGATTTCTTTGGCGTCAGTACGCATGTGATCAATCGAATCAACGACGCCGTCCCGAATCACCACATAAACACCTTCTCTCAGTGTTTCTCCATCAAAGACCTGAGCCGGGCGCACCCAACCGCTGAAAGTGTTAAGTGTCATGTAAGCGATAACAATTCATCAATGAAAAGATTCAGTCTGCATGGAATATAAGTTAACTTGCACAACGTTATGTACATTGACTGGCATAAAGTGCCGCGCCGCGTGCACCACTGTGTGTGGTGCTGTCAGCAAGTTTGATGTCCGGCACATGATTCGTCAGGCGATATATATTGTTCAACGCATTGAGCGTATGTGGAACAAAGTCGGGTAATGCAGCGAGTCCTCCGCCAAAAACCACACAATCAGCATCATAACAAAGCATTACCTCAGACAGCATGGTCGCGAGTAACTCGTACCAAACCCGCATGAGTTCTATGGCGTCTTCGTCACCGCTCCCACACAAGCTCACCCATGTTTCCACCGGCTGATCGACATGAAAAAAATGCACGCCCAGACGTCTCACCCCAGGGCCGCATAGAAAAGTCTCGTAACAGGCGGTCTTACCGCAGGCACAGGGAATAAGCGGGAGCGTTAACTGTTGAGCAGTAATCGCAGGGATAGACATATGGCCGATTTCGCCGGCCATACCGGCGGCAGAAGACAAGACCCGCTGTCCGACCACCACACCTGCGGCCACACCCGTTCCGAGGGAAATCCCAAGAACACAATCGTATGCGAGGCCGGCACCGAGACAGGCCTCAGACAAGGCAAATGCCTTGCTGTCGTTGATCAGCCGGATCTTAATACCGCATAGCTGTTCCAGATCTGCCCGGATCGTGTGCCCGTCAGCGGTAATATTTGCAGCCCTCAGCACGCCGGATTCTCTATCCTGTATGCCGGGTACACCCAGGCCGATGGCCTGTGGTTCCATAAACTGCCGTATCCACCTAATTTGTTCGACGAGCACTGACAATAGCGAATCATAGCTTTCCAACGGGGTCTCGACGCGCTGACTTTGCACTGCCTGCCATTGCTTATCGAAAACTGCAGTCAGTATCTTGGTACCTCCCAGGTCGATACCGGCAGAAAAAGTCATGGTGATTATTTTGCGAATCCAAACACCCGCTGATTATGCAAGCAGTGTGTCGCCGTGCACAATCGGATTCTTTAACCCGGGATCGGCCCGACACGCAGCGTGACGCAATCTCTACCCGCGCGTCGCAGGAGCAAGTTAACCGCGTGTGAGTGTGAAATATCGCGGTGCCCGTGCCTGGCAGAAGAGCAGGGCGTCAATCAGCGCCTTGAGGAAGGGCTTTTTGACCTTCAACGGAAAGCGTCACAGATAACCGTGCAGCATTTGAGTGACGACACTCCTGTGCTCTGCCGCCATGTTCCACGGCCCGTATCACAAGCGCTTCAGTGGTATGGCAACAATTGCCCTGTGTTTGCGCCAGGCAAACCGGCATACCCGGGGAGTCTGTCCGCGCCCCCATTGGCAACGGTATATAGACAAGAGCCCCATTTACCGGACACAATAGATTAAACACCAGATAAATTTGAAGCCAATGCGACCAAGCCATGCGTTTCGACTGACAATTACCGCACTTTGTTCACTGATTCTGGTGGGCTGCGCGTCGACTGAAAAAGTCGAGCCTGCATCCAGCCAGCCGATTGCTGTACTGAAGCCGGAAATTGATTTCTCGACTGAAATACCCGACTGCGAAACTGCAGGCGCGCGTATCGCAGAGCATGTCATGGTCGGGATGCCTTTGTCCGAAGTCAGGCGCCTGGTGGGGAAACCAGCCTATCGTTTCCCGGGATCCTGGTGGTGGTCAGGCAGTTTTGATAAAGAGGGGATGCCGGTCGTCTTCTACAATGCACTCTCCGTGCTGAGTGAAGATGTGCCGGTGACACGCTTCATTAGTGATACCGATCGATGCTGATGCCTTTGTGATACCCCGCTCAGGCAGATCTTCATGGAGTAATTATTGCACCGCTGGCTGGTATTTCCTGCAGCCGGTGCGGTATGAAAATCCATGTATCCCCAGATTGCCGATCGGCCTGGCTCGCAGTGGTTCTCAGCGTATGTACCGCGTGTGGCGGGTCGGCCCAAAACAGTGACCAGCCGGGCGCTGCGATCAATGACCAGCAGGTCGCTGGCGTCGACACCACGTCGGATACCCCGCCTTCTCAGCAGACAGATACGCTGTTAAGCGACGGCAACAACGCTCTGTCCCATGAATCACGACAACTGGTGTTTACAGAGCAGGGTACACAGCGCAGGGCCGTCGTTCAGTGTTTTTGTCAGGCCTTATATAGAAACACGCTATTGTTCTACCATTTCGTCGATCAGCGTGCTGTACTGACCATCGACATTGGTAACAAAACGACAGACTTCCCCACGGAAGGCATGATTCATTTATTCGAGCTGTCCGCTTCGTCGCAGGATATTGAAAGGTGGATAAACAATCAGCACTCCGATGGACTCTACGTCAACCCGGCATCACCTATTCAGTCTGTAGCAGTTGGCGAATCCGCTGTCGCTATAACTTCAAGCGCTTATATCGAGAGTAAATCCGGTTACTGGGGAGACGAATATGAAAAGTACCGTCTGGACTTTACAGTAGGAAATCAGGCGGGTAATGGCTATTTTCTCAATAGCTTCTCAGATCATGCGGATGTTTATCTGCAAACAAACGCGCCGTCATATGAGTCTGGTGAGTAGTATTTCAATATAGCCGTCAGCACAGTTGAGGCAGGAGAGGTTAGCCTCTCCTGCCGTCTTAATGTTAACGCCAGACGATCACTTTTTTACCATCTGCCGAACGGGTCGTGCGATCTGACCCGCTGTTACCAATAGAGAACTCCCGATACACCGGTTGCATCGCAGCATCCTGAAACCAAACGACTGCGACCACACTTTCGTATTCGTTCGTTACATCCATCGCGTGAGTGAATATTCCATCAGACATATCTCCACGTACGGTACAGCTGTCGTAGTTGATATCATATCCACTGGCGTCCTGGTTATAGCGTGTACAGATTGATACAGATGCTTCCGAACCACGAGCCGACTCCAGATCGAAATCAATATTGATTGTTTGAGCAGTATCAAATGCGAAATCATCGGCAACGACCAGTGACTTCGTGTCTTCAACTTCAATTGCTGACAACGGGGCCGGTGTGGTTGCGCTACTGTTGCTATTTCCAGGTGCAGTTATCGCCCCGCCGATCGCAGACATAGCCGCCCCAGTATTGGGTTCTTCGCCTCCGGCACCACAACCGGCAAGCGCTGCCAGAGACAAGGGTAAAGCAATCATTCTGAGTGTTTTTCTCATCTCTGGCTCCTAGTTGTCGAAGATGTAGTTGTAGTTGGTGTATAGCTCGTTATACCAATGGGCATCGTCAGTGCCGTTGGAACGTGCGTATCGGGCAAACAAGGGATAGGCATGGCTGATTTCATGGTATTCGATCGGATATTCCCAGCGGGTACCCACCTCCAGCGCCCAGGGAAGTCCGTTGTCGGTCTGAAAATACAGGCCGGCGTCAGCATTGCTGGCATCATCCCCCTCTTTATCAAACAGCGTAATATCAAAAGCCTCTGTCGGCGCCTGATTCTTTAAATGTATCTCATAACCACGCCCCGGTGCTTCGAAAAAATGACCTCCGTGCCAGGCCCCGGGTGTGGCAAAAAGAAACGGATCCAAAACACCCTTAAGACTGACATCGACCGGTTCGATCATCGGTATACTGGCCTCAAATTTCATATGAATTGCAGACCCGCATTGCTCTTCAGTACGATAAAACTCGCAATGTTCGCCGGACCCGACGTAATCCCACAGGTTATAAGTCACCATCAGGATCGCCTCATCCCGGCCACCCTCGATTGGCAGCCATTTCACCGGCTGATCATTAATGGTGTAGGTCATGTTTTCATGATCGACCAGGGAGCGCTTCACTCCGGGTAACCGGATAGCAAAGCCGTTGTGGTAAGCCGCACCGACAGCCGCCACTTCACCTGCAATATTTACCTGGGTGACGCCGTTTTCCTTATGCGCGATGGATGTGCGCAGATACACCACCAGATCATTCATATCGTAGTCGCCTTCCAGTGGCCAGTTATCTTCGAAGGCCAATGTGGTCCAGCCAGTCGCGGAAGGGTAGTGGTTGACAGTGACTTGCTGCTCAACAATCTCGACTTCGTAGTCTTCAACTTCGCCATCCGGTGCACTGCCGAGGGCAAGTAGTCCAGGCTCACTGGAGAATCGAAATCTCGCCCATGTTTTACCGGCGCTGGCACCATCGGGAACTGTCAGGTAGATTGATTCTCTCTCGTTGCGGATTTCACGGTCTGCGAGCACCTGGTCGTTGTTATCAAAGACGCCGTTGGCGTCAAGATCAATCCATCCGCTGAGAAAACCTTTGCCGCTGGTCTTCACCACAATAACCGCTTGCTTCCCTTCTACAATCGACGTTGCGAACTGCACACCGTCTTCATCATCTTCGGTGTCATTGGCATCATCCGAGAGGGGATAGGCTGAACTATCAGATTCCCCATCCACGGAGCTGCCGAGGTAGAGACTGCTCAATGTGTGCCTTGCGCCATCACTGTCAAGCAGAGTGCCATAGCTGTCCGGTGCGTCACCAAAATCGATCTTGTCGTCAATCACATCACCGACCGGTGCTACAGCACACCTTGCACCGTCGTTAATATTTGAGGACGGCCCGACCGCAGACAACTCTGCCGCATAACTGCCCGAGTCAACCGCAACACGGTAAATGTGCCCGTCATGATTTCGGGAAACATATAAGTGGCCGTTAGGATCAAAGTAAGCCGCGCCGAATGTTCCACGTATCCCCAGGTCTGCGAGTTTCTGGTGATTGCCGTCGTCAAGGTTTATTTGAAACAATTCGCCGAAGGTGGATACCGCGTAGGCCATTCCGTCTGTCGGGTTTATCGCCATATCAGCGATTCTCAGATTTAGAGTGTCGCCATCGATAATCTTTTGCATGTCCATGTAGCTGGCATCAAGTTCATCCAGTACTATTTTATACAAGCCGAACTGATTACCACGTCGGTAGACATAATAGGTGTTATTACTCGGGTGCACATCGCCAACATAGAAGCCTGTATTGGGCTTATTACTAATGGTTAGCGGCTCTACACTGAAGTCAGCATGTATTTTGGCAACGGTTCTATACTTATAGCTCCAGGCGTACAAGTACCGATCAACCGGGTTGAAACCGACCGCATTTATCCGGCCGTCTGACGACGCCATGTGGTCCGCGGCAACATTGTAGTCACCAGTGACCAGGTTAACCGCATAAGATTTCGGCATGGTGCCCTGAGTCAAAAAGCCCTCCGGCGGACAGCCGTCAAATGGTGCAGCGAATACGCTGTTGGCAAGCAATACCAGGGGCAAAGCTAATAGTTTTCTCACAGAATTCATCCTGTCTGTATCGTTAGTCGAACAGGCCGTAGGTGGCCATATCAAAACCTTCGAGACCAGCAAAGCAGAACGGTGGGTAATAACGGTGACCCGCTCACCTGGTGCGGCAGATGTAGCGGCAGTTATTTGTCGTAGAAAACTAAAAAAGACAGTCAGGCTTTTGATTTTGTGAACATTAACAACGAAAATACTGATAATGCCTGCGAGTGATCAGGATTGTGAATCCTGCACTGATAAATCGATCACTCTTTACGCACAAACTATTGCTGTAGTAAAAGCCGCTAATAATAAATATCTATGAAAAAACAACACTCCCTGTGGTTTCCGAGTCTGCAACCACGATGGCAGCCTGATTTATTGCCAATCAATATTTACCACCTGAGATCTGACCGACGGTCAAAGTGTGCACTATGTTAGGTAGAAAGAAAAACGATGGCTACATCTATATTGCCACGAACAGATCGATGCCCGGGCTGGTAAAAATCGGGATGACATCAAAGAGTCCACATCGGCGATTAAAAGAGCTCTATACCACAGGAGTCCCATACCCGTTCAAATTGCAATACGAACAACGCGTGAAAGATGTTCGCAATACTGAGCAACTGTTGCATCAGATTCTTGCAAAATACCGAGTCACCCGGCAGCGTGAGTTTTTTGAAATTGAAGCTGATCAGGCGATTCGTGTTACTGAAAGAACCATTAGAAGTTTGAGAACAGTTCAAAGCAGCAGAAACTGGGGCAGGTGGCTCATCGTGATTGTTGTCGGCTGCGGCTTCTACTGGCTCTCACTAAAAGCCGGGGGTATCAGCGTCGTTATTGATAAAGCACTTTTATTGATTCAGCAACTCAGAGCATGAAGCCACAGATCCGGCAGGTATAGTTCAATCGTGACAAACAAAACGTGTCAGGCAGAATCACTTCACTGTGTTTTTTGCTGGTTTGCAGTCAGCAATTTTGCTTTTGCAGGAACATTTACGAAGGCAACACCGGTCATCGGATGGAG
>JAHDHK010000309.1 GCA_020631335.1 Chromatiales bacterium | reverse complement strand
TGCTGTCTGGGCGGCTATTGCGGCGTTCAGTCACAACTTACTGAAAACCAGATTCGTCAGCACTTTATTACTGATATCCATGTTTGCAGCTGCTGTGGGTGTGCTGTATTTCTGGCCGCGGACCCCAGGTTGGTGGCGTCAGGATGTGTGGTGGGAAGTTGAAACCGCACGCGAGGGCATGGGCATGATGATAATTTTGTTCGTGCTGTTCGTTGCGTGGCTTAGCCGTCCCCGCAAGGAAGTTTCAGAGTGACATCACGCAGAGATCGGCGGTGTGAAATTAGCGGGGAGGTTTGATACGAGCATTATTGTTGATACCGTACTGCTTATAGTGTCGCAGTAAAATGCTGGTAGTGCCTTCGGGGCGATTGGTAACAGCTTACTGCTGCGCCGCAAACTGGCGGCGCGTTCAATGCCTGAAACAGCTATACCTTAAGCGCTTTCACTGTCTGCCGGTGCCGGGGGTTTCTTGAAGAAAGCGCCGTACACGCTGCCGGCTATTGTCACCGCACCGGCAATCAGCAGGCCGAATGCAATCGGGCGGTTCAGAAATCCTGAAAACTCAAAGTGCAACATTTGCATTGCCTGGGCGAATGTTTGCTCGCCAATTTTTCCCAGAATCAAACCCAGCACAATGCCAGCGACAGAATAGCCGGATCTTCGTAGAAAGAAACCGGCAACACCGGCGACAAACATCACTACCACGTCGATCACCAGCCCTCTGACAGCGTACGAGCCGACAGTCGCCAGCAGCAGGATCATGGGGGCAAGAAACTGGAATGGTATACGCAACAGATTGACAATGGTTTTAGCTTCCAGAAAACCGACCAGTAAGATGGACAGGTTGGCAAAAAACATTGCTGCAAAAACTACCCAGACGAGATCCGGACTGTTGATGAATACAAGCGGCCCCGGTTCCATATCGTGCATTTGAAAGACGCCTACCATCATTGCGGTGAGTGCGCCACCCGGCAGGCCGAGTGCGAGCAGTGGAATCATCGCGGCACCGGTGGCTGAGTTGTTTGCTGTTTCGGAGGAGATAACGCCTTCTATTTTACCCTTGCCGAAATTGATGCGGTCTTTGCTCCAGCGTGCAGCCTCGTTGTAGCCCATGAACGCGGCCAGTGTTGCTCCGATGCCAGGCAGGATACCGCAGAAAAAGCCGATAATAATCGAGCGTACTACCGCGATTTTATGCAGCCACAGTTCTTTGAATGTCGGAAAATCCACACTGAGTTTCGGTGCTTTGTACGCGCCGGTAGCTTTTTTCTCAGCTTGTACAAAAATCTCTGATACCGCAAAGAAGCCAAGTATGGTGGGGATAAAATGGATGCCCGCCGCCAGGTAAGGCATATCGAAATTGTATCGCTCGATTCCACCGACGGGATCCAGACCGACAACGGCTATCATCAGTCCGGCCATAATTGACAGCCATCCTTTCCAGAATGTTTTAGCGCCGACTGATGCGGCTACCGCCAGCCCGAAAAACACTAACGCAAATATTTCGGGAGGACCAAAAGCGGAGATTGCCCAGCTGGCTATAGGCGCTGTTGCAAACATCATGATGACGCATGAAACCGTGCCGCCTATTGCAGAACACATGACCGCTGCACCGACGGCTTTGCCGGCCTTGCCTGCCTGAGTCATCGGGTAGCCGTCAAAAGCCGTGGGGGCGTTTTCGGGCGCGCCGGGGATGTTAAATAAAATAGCGGTGATTGCTCCGCCATAGACTCCGGTGCAATAGATGACGGAGAACAGCATGATGCCGTGTTCGGCGCTCAAATGTGCGGTGAACGGCAGCAGGATCGCCGCAAGCGTGAGCATGCTGACACCGGGTATGGCACCGAACAACATGCCGCCGACGACACCACCAAAAAAGATTAATACACCGATGGGATCGCCGAACAGTGCCGCGGTACCACCTAAGAAATTGTTAAAAGTTTCCATGAATTATTGCAGCAGTGTGACAAGCCAGTTGCCAAAGTCGTAGAAGGGAGAGATGTTACCGGTGGGCAGACCTACATAAAGCAGGGATACAAAAAACGCCAGTAGCACGCCATAGATTAACGGAGTGATAAGTGCGATACGCGTTGAGCGTCTTTCGCCCATCAAAATCATCACACCGACAATGAAAACCGGTGCCAGTGCATAAAAGCCCATGTCTTCAAGCAGGGATGCAAACAAAATCGGCAGTGCCAGGATGCCGCCCACATGATTGCGCCACGCAATAATTAAATACAACACAAATAAAATGGCAGCGCTGATCAGTTTGAACTGCCCCAGCGCAGCTTCTTCTATACCGCGCATGGCAGCGATTTTTTCGGGCACAACCATGTAAATGAAAGGGATAGCCAGTAGCACAAAAGTACTGAAATACCATTTGAAGCCGGTGTGCTCAGGGTTGGCGTCGGGTTCTTCGTGCGCTGCAGCCATGGTATTACTGGATGCCTTGTCGCCGTTTTTCCTCTGGTCGAGGAACTGGCCGATCGCAGCAAGCGCGATTAGCAGCAAAATTACGCGTGGCCATAGAGTTGCACCGTAACGATAAATTTCGATGTTTTGATTAAATTCGAATGAATAGCCGAAAAATACTGCAACGAGTACCAGCCAGAAAAACACTTCAAAATAATGGCTGAATTTTAACTTGCTCATAGAGCGTCCGTATTGAGGCGCTGAAGGGAGTGAGGATGGAAAACGAGGCTGCAAAAAAGGCAGCCTCGTTTATTTTACACCAGGGGTGAGCGGGGTTACTTAACTTCCAGTCCCATGGATTTGTACACATCACGGTATTGCGCAATGGTGTTGGTGATCAGTTCCTTAGAACCGTCGGTGTCGCGAAAGCTGTCGATCAGGTTCATGAACTTGCTTTCATTGTATGCCTGATAGCCTTCGCCACAGTAGGCCTTCTGGAATGCCCACTGCAACCACTTGACGCGATCATCAGGAGTGCCGGCTTTAACGTAAAAGCCTCGGAATCGAAACAGCGGATCAAAGTCCAGTCCTGCGTCTGTAAGGCTGGGCACGTCGCTGAACGCATCCGGTCGTTCCTTAAGAATGGTGAGGATCGGCTTGAACATGCCTGAGTCGAGGAACTTTCTAACGTCGCCCGGTTGCTCGAACAGTGCGTCAACCTGACCGCCCGCCAGCGCGCCGTAGCGTGGTGCGCCTTTGTCAAAGGAAATCTGCTGGATTTCCATGCCGGTAGCGTCGGTGATGAACTTCATTGTCACCCGCTCCATTGAGCCTTCCTTTGAGACGTTGGCGATGGTTGCCTTGCCGCCTTGCGCTTTCACCCATTCGACAAAAGAAGGCCAGTCGGTGTAGCGATCCTCTTTGGTGCGGATGTAGATCTGAGAAAAAGTGATTTGCGATGTGACCAGCGGAATAAGTGCTTCGGCCGGGTTCGGGCGTGAGGAGTCAAGAGCGTGCGCGCTGGATGCATCATCGATGTGTTCAAGCACGGTGTAGCCGTCCGCAGGGGTGGCCATATATGCAGTCATGCCGACGGTGCCAGAACCACCGGGCTTGTGGTCTCTGTTGATTGAGACACCAGTGAGTTCTGAAACTGCTTCTGCCATTGCCTGAGCCACCTGGCCTGAACCACCTGCAGGGCCGTAAGGGACGATCATGCTAAGCGCTCTGGCGGGAAAACCGTCAGGCTTTTCCATTTCGCCCGGCAGTGCGTCTGTCGCGCACGCAGCCATTGCAGTGCCCGCAGTAAAAGTGGCAGCTGTGACGGCGATTGCCGCTCCCAGTAACGTTTTTTTGATATTCATTGAGCCTCCAGAGTGTGATTCGGTTGTGTCACCGCGATAAGCTGTTGCTTACGGGGTCAGACCGTAACTGCGACGCTGTTATGTGTCAAACGCATATTGCACACAATGCGGCGTTCGATAAGCACAAGCACTCACAGATACCAGCGCAGGCTATTGTTTCGGGTTGTTTGCGGTGAAAATTTCGGCGCATGCTTAGGTGCTTATCGTTGGAGACCCTGCCAGATCATGCTGATGCCGGATGTCAATAACACTGCGCTGATTCCCCGATGAAAATACACATCGCTTATGCGTGAGCGTGCCGCTTCGCCCAGAAAAATACCTACGGCGACCGGGACGGTTGCCAGTGCCGATGTCTGCAGCACGGCATCGTCCAGTAGTCCCTCAAAGTGAAGGCTGACAGCCCAGGGGAGTACGGCGCACAGGTACAAGAAGCTGATGGCTGACACAAACTGCTGCTTGTTCAGCTCTCGCAGTGACAGCAGATACAGGATTAGCAATGGCCCAAACATCGAGGATATGCCGCCGATTAACCCTGAGATCGCCCCGAGGGTTATCCCCGCGATAACTTTGAACCGTTCGGGAATTGAAAATTGAAAGCGCGTGGTTTGTTGTGCGGTAAACGCAATGATGATCATCCCGACGGTAATCAACAACGTGCGTTCGTCAATGGAGTTAAGTACGGCTGAGCCGATGTGACCACCAACCATTAAGGCGATAGCGGTGGGTGCCAGGGGGCGGATAAGGTTCGGCAGCTGCGGTGCTTTCACCGTTTGCCAAATGTTGGCAATAACAATTGGTATTGCCATAAGCACGACCGCCAGCTGTGCCGGTAGTACCAGTGCCAGCATTGGCACAGTCAGCAGCGGGGTGCCGACGCCCAGTAAACCCTTTATCAGGCCTCCACACAGCAAAGCAAGCGCACACCAGGCAATTGAAGCCGGTGACAGATCAGGTATCAGCACGCTGGTCGGGCAGTTCTATCAGCTGAATTTCCGATGTTTCAAACCCTTTACAAGGCGGTGTGGTTTGAAGGCGACACAAATAAAAAAATGCACATAGTCATGTGAATCTTTATCATACCGCGGTCTGGTCGTAACGTATCTAACACTCTTGGGGAGCAAGCCATGGCGCGCGGTATAAATAAAGTCATCCTGGTGGGAAATCTGGGCAATGACCCGGAGGTCCGGGCGACGGCCGGCGGCGTTCGTGTTGCCAATATCAGTGTCGCGACAAGCGAATCCTGGATGGACAAAAACTCCGGCCAGCGCCAGGAGAGAACCGAATGGCATCGCGTGGTGTTTTTTAACCGGCTCGCAGAAATTGTTGAGCAATATCTGACGAAGGGATCAAAGGTTTACGTTGAAGGTTCACTGCGTACAAATAAATGGCAGGACCAAAACGGGCAGGACCGCTACACCACTGAAATTGTTGCCAGCGACATGCAGATGCTTGACTCACGGGCCGGCGGAATGGGAGACGGCCAGCCGCAGAGCACTAACTATCAATCAACCGCGCCAATGGATCCGCCTGCGCCCAAGCAACAGCAGCCGCAACCAGCAAACACCGGCGCTGATATAAATTTTGATGACGATATTCCGTTCTAGCCGGCTGACGACAGATTCAAGCGTTTAAACCCGGGCGACACAGAGATGTTGGCCGCCACCTGATTGTGGATATTTGGGGGGCACAGCATCTGGATGATTTGCCGGTGCTGGAGCGGGTGCTGGAAGAATCTGTGGCAATGGCAGGTGCAACACTGCTTTCCCTGCAGTTACATCATTTCGGGAGCGGGCAGGGTGTCACCGGAGTGGCAATGCTGTGTGAATCGCATGTGTCTATCCACACCTGGCCTGAGTCTGGATATGCCGCGCTTGATGTGTTCATGTGCGGCGATGCCGACCCTTATCTGGCTGTTCAGCATTGGCGGGCGTCTCTGCAACCGCAGCGGTGTGTGGTCCGAGTGCTGAAGCGATAGGGTGACCAAAAAAGCGACACTATTTTGCCTTAGGATTCAAATTCATCGCCTCGGGTGTCAACTTTGGCTGAAAGTGCCCGGATTTTGCAATCCACGCGGTGCTTCTCAAAAACATGCATATAACGATATAAAGATATCTTTATTTGTAAGTCATGAGCTATACTCCGGCGCTTGAATCGCATGTCGGCGATCCCATCTGTGTTGATCAGTGGCCTGGCTCCGGATTCAATCAGCGAAATTTACCATCAGCAGAGAATCGACACTCTTATGACCAAGGAATACATTTTTACGTCCGAGTCTGTTTCGGAAGGCCATCCGGACAAAATGTCTGATCAGGTATCCGACGCGGTGCTGGATGCCATTCTGGCCGAAGACAAACACGCCCGGGTAGCCTGCGAAACAGTTTTCAAGACCGGACTGGCGATGATTGCCGGTGAGATCACCACGACCGCAAAGCCCGACTACGAGGCGGTGATTCGCAACACCATTCGCGAAATCGGTTACACCGATTCGGCGATGGGATTCGACTGTGACACTTGTGCGGTGATGACAGCCATCGGAGTACAGTCACCCGATATTAACCAGGGCGTAGATCGTTCACGCCCTGAAGATCAGGGCGCAGGTGACCAGGGCCTGATGTTTGGCTATGCCACCAACGAAACAGACGTATTGATGCCTGCACCTATCACCTATGCACACAGGCTGGTGGAAAAACATGCGGAGTATCGTCGTGCAGGTGCCGACTGGTTGCGCCCGGATGCCAAAAGCCAGGTTAGCTT
>JAHDHK010000308.1 GCA_020631335.1 Chromatiales bacterium | reverse complement strand
CGATTAATCCTGCAAATACCATTTCAACCGGCATTGGACCTTTGTTGGTACCACCTCGCTCCAGCGGTTCATCTATGATCATATTGACATCACGCGAGGTGACCGATGAACGAGTACCGGATTCGGCGGTTCCGGAAAGACGAAACTTCCAGATAGGCTTTTCTTTTACAGTGACCATGATGTGCTCTTTTATTGACTGACACCGAATATCTAAAAAAGGAGACCTCACAGAGAGGCCTCCTTTTTATACGACATTGGCTATTGCCCGGTAATCATATCTACCAGTGACTTATAGGCGACTGCCTGATCCTTGCGCATGGAGTCGTAGTCCTCTCCACCCAGGTAGTCGATGTTTTCACCCATCCGGCTCATCATCCGCTGATAGGTTTTATCATCGTTGAGTTTACCAAACGCCTCTCGCAGCGTGGCCAGGCGATCTTCAGGAATATCCTTCGGTGCCAATACCACTCTATGCATAAAGCCGACGTCACCGCCGACACCCAGCTCGGAAAAGCTGGGTACTTCAGGGTAAATTCTTTCATCTCCAGCGGTTGCCAGCACTCTTACCTTACCTGCCGCTATCTGGCCTGCAAGCGTTGACGGAAAGCCCATAGTGACATCGACGTCTCCACTGAGCAGCGCCTGCATAGCCGGACCACCGCCTTTGTAGGGCACCAGATTCAACTGAAAGTCATTGGCCTGCATGAGTTGTGCTGCCGGTACAAACAACGCACCCCAGTTGCCTGAATGAGCCATTGAGACTTTTCCCGGGCTTTCCTTGGCTGCGGCAAACAACTCTTCTGCAGACTGATACGGACTGTCCGCCTGAACCACAATCGCTATCGGCGCGAAGTTTGTTCGTGCAACGGTAACAAAGTCCTCGAGCGGGTTGTACGGCAGGTTTTCAACATGCTGTTGTAACTGATCGATATAGTTGTGAGTGAATAACAACGTGTAACCATCCGCCTCGGCGTTAGCGACTTCATTCGTACCCTTCTGCCCTGAAGCACCGGGGGACAACTGCACGATCATTGCCTGATTAAGATACTGCGGAATAACACTTGTCATGACGCGGGCATTCAGATCATGTGATCCACCGGCACCCAGTGGTATCACCAGCTGAATCGGTTTTTCCGGATAGTCGGCAGCCGCGGCACCACCGGCCATGCCTGCGGCAAGCACCGTGGTAGCGACTGCCTTGAGTAATAATCGTTTAGTAAAGCTCATAGCTACTTTCCTCTGTGTTGTTGAACAATGTTACTTCGACCGGGTTGTACTTGCGTCATCGAAAACTGAAACATTCGGGTAGATTCCTCCTGCATCAGGGCGAGTTTTCTATCAGTTCAGTGGCTTCAGGTTGCGTCTGTTTTTTGTTGACACTGCGCCAGAGCATAAAGCCGATTATCGGTGTCAGCACCAGTATAGCCAGCATCGCGGGTCTTTCGGTGAGCGCGAATGCGATTATATTTCCTTCCGACATCGCCAGTGTCTGACCGAAGGCGTACTCAAGCGGTTCACCTAATATAAACCCCATGACCATCGGCATCACATCGAATTTGCCAAACCTGGCAATCACGCCGAACAAACCGAAAAAGGCCAGCATCAGAATATCGAATACGTCGGAGCGGAACACATAGGAGCCGGCGACCGCAAACATCACCACCAGCGGGATGAGCAACGAACTTTTTATCGACACACTGCGCGCAAAGAACGGTATCGCAAGGTAACCGATAATCAGAAACAAGGCATTGGCCAATACCATAATAATAAGAATGGCGAATACGATCGACCCCTGGGTTTCAAACAGCTCCGGCCCCGGGCGTAATCCCTGTGCGACAAACGCACCGAGCAGTATGGCTGTGACGTTATCTCCGGGGATACCCAGTGTGAGCAGTGGCACCATGGTCGGCCCGTTAACCGCATTGTTGGCAGCTTCTGCGGCGGCAACCCCCTCAAGCTCTCCCTTGCCGAAGTTCTCGGGATTAGGCGAAGCGTTTTTCGCTGCGGTATATCCCATCATGGCGGCGACCACCTGCCCCAGTCCGGGGACGATTCCTATGCCGGTACCAATCACGGTAGAACGCCCGATGGTACGCAGGCATCGTTTGAACTCGGCAAATTTCAGTCGCTCTCCCAGCACTCTGGTTGCGTTTTTGAGCTTTGACGAATTTGCACTTAAGACGTTGACTATCTCCGGTATCGCAAACACACCGATTAACATCGGCAGCAGGGGTATACCGGACTTCAACTCGAATAACCCGAAGGTGAATCTCTCTACACCACCGATGGGGTCAGTACCAACCATACTGAACCACAAGCCTATGGCCATCATTAACAGCCCTTTAATCGGGTTACGACCAGCGGTTGAAGCCACCACCACCAGGCTTAACAGCAAAATGGCAGCGAGTTCGGGTGGACCGAACTGCATCACCAGATAGGCAATCGGAAAGATCATCAGCAAAGTAAAGATGTCACTTGAAGTGTCACCGATCAGCGATGAAAACAACGCCACATCCAGAGCTTTTCTCGATTGCCCTTTTTTCGTTAGCTGATAACCGTCATAGGTGGTGGCAATGGCAGCGCCGGTACCGGGCATGGAGACCAGTATTGCCGGAATGCTTCCACCGAAGATGCCACCCTTGTAGATCCCCAGAAGAAACGGAATACCCACCAGCGGATCGAGCAGAAACGACACCGGCAGCAGAATAGCCATGGCCATCAGTGTCGTGAAGCCGGGTAGCGCCCCGATTAACATACCGGCAAACAAGCCGACTGACGCCATCACAAAGGTGTCGACTCTCAGGGCCATATCGAACCCGGCGAGAAACTGTTCAATCATGACCGTCTACACCAACTCATGCAGAAGACTGTCATCCGCTAATCCGGTTGAAAATGCCTGCATAGAAAAGCTCTATGAAATCGAGCTCCGGCAGCGATACCAGCAGCCCACGCGTAGCGAGCAGATAAAGACAGATCGGACTGATCACCGCAAACAAACCGATTTGAATCCAGTTGCGATTGCCCAGCAGCAAAGACAGGATAGTAATTACCAGACAAGAGCTGATCAGAAAACCGGCAGGCTTCAATAGCAGCCCGTAACCGGTGAGCGTAAAGAAAAAGATGATCACTCTGAACAGCGGTTTATCAGTGCCGGCCGCATCGTTACCACTACCGCCGACCGCGACGTCCTCGACGACGGGACGACTCCGATACAGTGCGACAAGCGCAAACATGGCACCCAGCACTGACAACACGACTATCAGTGACAGTATAATCTTAGGAAAAAGAGTCGGTTCCATTGCCGACAGTGAACGGCCGAACAAGAGCTTCGGCTTGGCGACCATTAACGGAAGTGCCAGTAGTGCCGAAAGCGCTGCAATGCCGCTGCCCAACGCGAACAGTAATTCGTTTCGATGAATCATTCAGCGCTATCCGATACACAAATTCATGCTGGCAGATTGTCCCTCGCCTGATAATTTCGTAAACCAGCAACGTAACAGAGTCCGTCAAAACAGCCGTAAGCATATTTCGTGATGGCAGATATCACAAAGCCTGATAGAACACTGCAGCATCAGAAACGGACCGTGAGTTAACTTACCGAACTTTGCCACCCCAGCGCAACGTCTGTTGAATAAGCCTGCGATCAGGCCGGCACCGCTCACCGCTGAAATTATCGATAATCGTTGAAATTACTGCTGCGCCGGTGTTAGGATTTTCTGACTGTTGGAGCGAACTGCGACCGTCAGCGCGTCGCTGGCCCGTTGGGCCCGCTTCTCTAAAGCGGTTGCGGCACCCATTGCAGGTTCCGCCGGAGGAAGCTATCTATGCCACACATCACCCCGGTCAGCAGCGAAGACAGCCACGCGGCCACTGCCGACATTCAATGGCTGGCATCTGCCACCGGGTTTACTGCAAATTCCATGTTGTCACTGTCGCACCGGCCAGAAATAGCCCGGGCGGTACTCGAACTCATCAGAGCCGTTGTGAGAAACCCTGAAGGCACGGTCAGTGCCGAGTTGCGGTGGATGGTCGCCCACTTGTCGAGCCTGTCAAACGGCTGTACTTACTGCTCTGCACATACGTTTAAAAACGGCGCGGACAACGGTGTCAGTCAGGAAAAACTCGACGCTATCTGGGAGTTTGAAACATCAGATGTGTTTTCAGATGCCGAACGCGCTGCATTGCGCATAGCCATCACCGGTGGACAGTGTCCATCCTATGCCTCTGCAGAAGACATGAATGAACTAAAAAAACACTTTAATGAAGCACAGGTTGTAGAGATCGGTGCAGTGATTGCGCTATTCGGTTTTAACAATCGATGGAATTCATTGATGCAAACAGAGCTCGAAGGCGAAGTCACTTCTTTCGTAAGTGAAAGAGGTTATACCGATTTAGGCAGAGACAGAAAGAAAAACGAGTAACAACCAGTTCAGCAGACCTGCACATGACCCTATCTGCCCATGTATCGGTACTGCCAGTTAACCGCAACGAGAGTTTGGAGGAGGAATAGATGACTGATGAGGTGAAACTTAATCGCAGAAAGTTTCTGGCTACCACTGCCGCCGGTGCTGCCGCTGCGATGCAAATTACCATACCATCCAGTGCCCTGGCGCAGGCAGGCTATCCACGACGACCTATCACTCTGGTCGTTATGTATGCAGCCGGTGGTGGTACTGACACGATCATGCGCAAACTTGCCGACGAGATGGCAAAAAGCCAGGGCTGGAAAATCAATGTAATCAACAAACCCGGTGCCGTCGGCGGTGTGGCGACCCAGTTCGTTGGCGCAGCAAAGTCAGATGGCTATACCCTGCTGGGTGGCGCAAACTATAACCGCTTTGTACGTGTACTTGGCCATGCTGATTTTGTTCCGTGGCAGGACTGGGTACCGATGAAAGCAGCCAATGCACTGGCGAGTTGGTCGGTACGCAAAGACTCACCGTTTGAAACGTTCACCGATGTAATTGAAGCCGCTAAAGCGAATCCCGGCTCGGTAACGATCTCCACCTCGGGTACCGGCGGCGTCTGGCACGAGCTGGCACTTATTGTGGCGAACATCGCCGGCGTTGAACTTAAGTACGTGCCCTACAAAGGCGGGAAACCTGCAACGCTTGCAGGCCTGCAGGGCGAGACCGACATTGCCGGTGGTGGAGTACACGAGCATATCGAACTGATCCGATCAGGAGAACTCAGAAACCTGTGCCAGACCAGTGCTGAAGATATTGTGCTTGACGACGGTACCACACTGCCCTCCATTGCAACCATTCTGCCGGAGAGTCGAAAGATACTCCCGGTCGGTGCCACCTACAACTTTATGGTCAAGCGCGATCTGCCACCGGATGTCATGCAGCTTCTGGCCGATGGTTTTCGCGCCGCCGCAGGTTCGGAAGCCTTCAAAGCGCTGATGGATCAAAAGTTCTTTCAACTTGATATCAAGGTAGGTGAAGAAGCCGACCGCGAAGGCGCACTGATGGAAACGGTCACCGTGGATATATTCAACCGCTTTCAGGATCAGATCGGTGCCGAGGTCAAAACGGCTGAAGCGCTGGGACTGCCGACACCGGAGGATTTTGATTCCTGGTGGCCGCCGGAAGGATACAAGCCACCACCAATCACCTGAGAATAAGGGTTTTCGATACAACACAGCTGCCATGGCTCAACATGGCAGCTGATTTATAGGTTCTTTCCAGTAGTCAGCCTGAGTCAAGCGTCAATTGACATCAAATAAATCCCCACAAGGTGTGACGTTTGAAGGTGAAGAAGCCGGTGCGGGCTTCGCCTCGCCCACCCTTGATCTTATCGCCGCCGGCTTTCTTGTGTTGCTTACCATTATTGTGATGGTGGCTTCGTGGTCATTGCCGGTGCCCGGAGACTTGCTTACCGCCCCTGGATTACTGCCATTCTTCACCGCGTTATCATTGCTGATGATGGCGCTGGTACTGGCGGTCACAGCACTAAAACGAAAAAAAACCGGCCATGCGCTAACAACAGATTCGTCGCACGCCGACAGCGCATCCGAGGATATACCCGTCACCAGAACGCTGATGCTCGCGGCACTGGTCGGGATTTACATTTTGTCGCTGCAGTTTCTGGCATTTCAAAGAGACTTTCTTATCGGTGAATCCTACTTCAGCATCAGCGCTTTCGAACCGGTGACCATTGTTGCGCTGGCCGCCATCATTCACATCCACTGGCACGGCAAACTATGGATAACCACGCTGGTCTCTTTGTGTTGGACACTGGCTTTGTCAGTGATCTTCCAAAAGGCATTCACATTGCCGCTGCCCGGTAGTTTCTAGCCTGGAATTATTAATGAAGACTCACCATTCAGCGGCCATGTTGAACAACACCTGCGTGCAAAACAACTCAACTGATCAGTCGATTACTGCGGACCTCCGCATAACATTCCGGGTCGTGCGAAAATTGCAGCCACAGTGGTTACTAACAAGGCTGCGTCTTTTTAACTGGCGCCCTGCAAACTATAGATATTCAGTACCCCCTCTTGCCTTTTGTCTGCACTGATGAGTATGCTCGACGCCTTCGGTCAT
>JAHDHK010000307.1 GCA_020631335.1 Chromatiales bacterium | reverse complement strand
ATGCTTTGCGTTGAGCGTTGCATCAACAGCCGGTGTAACCTATTTGTTCATCGCCACAATTTGTGCACGTCTGTCTACCGCCCACTTGTATTGTTTAGGCCACATGGAAAAGTCTGCATCGACACCGAGGTGATGCGCAGCATGCAAAGGCCAGAACGGGTCATGCATTATTTCTCTTCCCAGCGCCACAAAATCCGCCTGCCCTGAAGTTGCTATCGCCTCTGCCTGATCCGGATCAATGATGACACCCACCGCCATTGATTTCAGTGAGGTTTCGTTGCGAATTCTCTCAGCGTAAGGCACCTGAAAACCCGGTTGTCGAGCGGAGCTCTTCTGCAATGGTTTACCGTCGTCCTGTACTCGAAAGCGCGGTGCACCGCTAACACCACCGGAAGAGCAGTCCACCACGTCTATGCCTGTGTTGCCCAGTGCCTTTGCAAGGGTGACTGAATCATCCATCGTCCATCCGCCTTCGATACCGTCGATCGCTGAAATACGAAAGAATAACGGCATGTCTTCACCGACTTCTGCTCTCACCGCTGCGCATACTTCCAGTGGGAAACGCATGCGTCCTTCAATCGTGCCGCCATACGCGTCGGTACGTTGATTAGATATCGGGCTTAAAAAACTGTGCAGCAGGTAGCCATGTGCGCCATGAAGCTCAATGACTTTAAAGCCTGCATTGATTGATCGCCTTGCGGCAGTTGCAAAACTGCTGACCAGATTGGCTATCTCATCCTGAGTCAGTTCATGCGGGGTGGGGAAGTGATCGGCAACCGGTATAGCACTCGGGCCAACGACTGCCCATGCGTCCGGATCATCTGCCGGTAATGGATGTGCGCCTTCAAACGGCGGAGCGGTGGATGCTTTGCGGCCGGCATGGGCAAGCTGAATACCGGGTATGCTGCCCATTTCTTCAATAAAAGCAGTGATGGGTTTCAGGGCATTAACCTGCTCGTCATTCCAGAGGCCCAGGCATCTTGGTGTGATCCTTCCGATTGCTTCCACCCCGGTGGCCTCAGCGAAAACGAGGCCGGCTCTGCCGCGCGCAAAAGTACTCAGGTGGGCAAAATGCCAGGGTTGTGCAACACCATCGTCGGCTGAATACATACACAGCGGTGATACCACGACTCTGTTGGGAAAGGTGACGCCGCGGACGGTGATCGGTGAAAAGAGTTGGGACATATGTTTATATTTCTGTTGAGTAGAAAGGACACACTACCAATAGGATAGTGCGTTGCTATACATGTTTTCCAGATCAGTCAAATTGGATTCGCGCGGTGCATTGGCAATAGCACGCTGTTGTCTGAATGATGACTCTGCCAGCGCTTTAACATGGTCTGAACCAAAGCCGACACCACCTAGACCGTTCGGCACATGCGTAGCCCGCATTAATTCGATAATTCTTTTTGATAACACTTCACCGGCATCGTCTTTGGTGGCGCCTTTGCTGTCTGCCTGCAGAAACGCAGCACCTTCAAGGTGACGTTCCGGTTCGGCGACCGCGGTGTAATTAAATATTGCAGGCGCACTAACAACAACGCTGATGCCGTGCGGCACGAAGGGTGACTTTACCGGGTAGCCGTCGGTAGTGATGTCATTCATCAGGTGGGTAACACCATAGGACATTGCATGTGGCAGGTGGGTGCCTGAATTGCCAAAGGCAATACCTGCCAGTGTGGCCCCCCACATGAGTTGATCGCGTGCTTCGTGATCGCTCGCATCTGCCACGCCACGTGGCAAATATGTCCCGACAATCTCTAATGCTTCTCTGGCACTTAAATCACTGAACGGGTTGGCACCTTGTATCAGTTGCCTTGCATTGGGATCTTTAACCTGCAGATGTTTGGTGTAGGCGCGCGCGGTATAACATTCCAGTGCATGGCAAAGCAGGTCGAATCCGGTTGAAGCAACTACATTCGCTGGCAGGCTATCGCAGCACTGCGGATCTACTATCGCCTGCACGGGTAACAGATGGGGGCTTGCGATGACAAACTTGGTGTTGAATTCATTTACACGAATGACAGAGATTGACGTGCATTCAGAGCCGGTGCCCGAGGTGGTGGCGCAGGCGATGTGCGGGGCGAGTGGTCCTGGAACCGGCTTACCATTGCCGATTGGAGCGGCAAAGTACTCACGGATGTCTCCTCCGTGTGCATCGATTAACAGTGCAGCCTTAGCGGTATCGATGACCGATCCGCCTCCGACTGACACCATGCCTTCAGCCTTGCAGTCTTTTAGAAACGCCGCGCCGCGCCGGATAGTGTCGTCATCGGGTTCAATGCGTATATCCGCAAAAACCACACATTCAATGTTGTTGCTGTCCAGTGACGCTTTGACTGTTGCCACCAATGGACCATTTTCGAGATGTGGATCGGTGAACAGCGCGACACGCTTCAGTCCCAGTGCCTGTGCTCTTGTACCGACCTCCTGTAGAGTGCCACGACCGAAGGTAAGTTTCGGTATAGCCACTGTAAAAGAGGTAGCACCGCCGTCGCACGGTTCGAAATACTGACAGCCCATGATGTTTGTTCCTGTTTTTCTCCGATCACAATGGTACGCGAAAACAGCCATAGACTGTAGGAGGCGGGTGTCTTAAGCGTCGATGTTACCTCTTGCCGGCAGTGGTTTTCTGCGACTGCTGATCAGGTGTAGTGTGCGGGATGAATAGCGTCGGGTAAGATAGTACCGATGGATATTGATTCGGTGTGCGATAAATTTTCAGACGCGTTTGGCTGTACTATAGGGCTAACCGCCGGTGTCGCCGGCCACAAGCAACCACGACTATCGGTGAGGAAAACCAAAGATGAAAGACCGTAAAGCAGCACTGGTGACTGGTGCGGCCAGAGGGATCGGGCTGGCGACAGCAGAGCGATTTATTGCCGCCGGGTACGGCGTGGCTCTGCTGGATAATAATGATACGACGCTCGATGAAGCGATACGACAGATCGGCGATGAAGCACCGGTCATAAAGCTTGCGTGTGATGTGTCTGATGAGCAGCAGGTAGCCGATGCCGTGGCACAGGTGAAGTCTCACTTCGGCCGGATTGATGCGCTGGTCAATAATGCCGGAATTGCTGATTTTATGCCCGTGACAGATACCTCCTTTGAGGTCTGGAAAAATATTCTGGCAACGAACCTTAATGGGCCCTTCCTGTGTGCCCAGGCCTGTATTCCGCATATGGTTGAGCAGGGTGGAGGCGCGATTGTGAATATCACTTCTATCTCCGGTTTGCGCGCCAGTACTTTGCGTACTGCCTACGGCACATCAAAAGCTGCACTTGCGCACCTGACCAAACAACTATCCGCGGAACTGGGTGAGCATCGAATCAGAGTGAATGCGGTTGCGCCGGGCCCGATTGATACTGCCATGGCGAAAAAAGTACATGACGACGCTATCCGCGCTGATTATCACGCACAAATACCGTTGAATCGATATGGTCTGGAGTCTGAGGTGGCAAACGTCATTTACTTTTTATGCAGTGATGAAGCGAGCTTTGTGACCGGACAGGAGGTATGTGTTGATGGCGGATTTGACACCACTGGTATCGGGCTGACGACCTTAAGATCGCGGTAACAGACAGCAGCATGAGCGACCAACCGGCCTGATGCCTCGGCCATGGCCACGTTTGGTTGCGTCAACTATCGAGTGGTTCTATTCCTGCTTTTTTCAGTTGCCTCTCGCGTTGCAGCGTATAAAGACCGGCGGCAACAATGATGGCCGTGCCCGTCCATGTCCATTGGTCGGGCAACTGATTAAAAACGAAATACCCGTACAATGTGCCCCAGATTATCAGCGTATAGTGGATTGGAGCGACGACGACCGCCTCGGCAACTTCCAATGCCTTGATCACCAGTATTTCTCCAAAGGCCGCCAGCACCGCCATCACTATGAGCAATAATATCTGCAAGCCCGATTGCGGTGCCTGCCATACAAACGGTAGCGGTATACTGATTAAAAGGCTGCCGATTATCGCGGTATAGGCAATGGTGGTAATGGTCGGGTCAGTGTCGGATAGAAGTCGCCCGATAATCTGACGCACTGCGTAGGCAAATGCTGCCAGGACCGCAAGCATGACAGCCGGATGAATAGCACCCATGCCCGGTCGGATAATGATCAGAGCGCCGACGAAACCAACCAGCACTGCACTCCATCGGTGTATGCCAACTCGCTCGCCCAGTATCATTGCACCCAGAATAGTCAGAAAGAACGGGGCGACGAAAGTGGCGGCGACCACATCTGCCAGAGGTGCGTATTTGATGGCAAATACAAACAGCAACGCAGAACAGATGGCCAGTGCACCGCGCAGTATTTGCAGTGGCATGCGTGATGTCCGCATTAATGACGGACCTTTGATCAGCAGTAAAAGCAGTACCCCTGCAAGCAGTCCAAGCTGGCGAAACCAGATTATCTGCACCGGATGAAAGGAATCTGTCAGAAATTTTGCTGTGGTATCGACAGCGGAAAAGGTAAACATACCGATTAGCATCAGCATAATGCCTAGCCTGCTGTTAGATGTGCGCACTA
Source organism: Chromatiales bacterium (assembly GCA_020631335.1). GTDB lineage: Bacteria > Pseudomonadota > Gammaproteobacteria > Granulosicoccales > Granulosicoccaceae. The sequence goes on along the minus strand of JAHDHK010000307.1, from coordinate 2,024 downwards.
TTTGCTGTTCTCTGTAGGTGGAGTTTCTGACGGCAGGTGTTAATTTGATGGCGCACTAGTATGACGAACACCACGAAACGGGCTGTTTATCCAACCAACTCGACAGGATGCAGAATGTCTACATCAAGACTCGATCAATGCTGCCATTAGTACGTTGTAGACCAAGAAAAGTAAATGCTGCACGCGCCTTTATGAAAAAAGTCACTCCTATCAACAGAGCTTTGCGGCAGGCAGAGAAAACCGAAGAACGGGCCGGCACTCCCGAGCGTTCTTCCGGGCGCCCGCTGAAGCCTGCAGCGAGTATTGCTTCACTTGAAACGCCTACCCAGCCACCGCCGAGCAGCCGCGAAGCCTTGCGAGGCCTCTTCAACGAGTACCATGCCCGTGAACAGTCGCAGCAGTTCCAGTACCTGGAAGAGCGGCTGAACGATGCGATTGGCGAACTCAAAGCCAAAGTGCACAGCCAGGAGCAGCAGATACAGGGGCTCGAAAACACGCTGAATTCCGAGCGGCGACTCAGTCAGTCAGCTATCGCCAACCTGAAAGATCTGTTTGACGGCAATTATCGCGTTATGTCAGATATTTCGGAGAAATACGAAGACAGCCATCAGGCCTTTGAACATAACAAAGCCAGTTTTGATCGCAGGCTCGACTTCATTCAGCAGGAATCGCAGGAAAATACCTCGCAGCTGAGATCGGCAATCATTAAGTCACAGGTTGAGGATCGTGCCAAGCTGGCCGAAAGCCTAAGAGCGCTTGCCGACAGCATTGATGGTAAGCCACCGGCATAGCGCTGCAAACCCGCCCCGGGTATTTGTACCGGTCTGGAAAATTGTCGGATCAAACCCGACGGCGCAGCCGTTGTCAGGCTGATTGCTCGTATCCTGTGGCCTCACTCCCGCGTTAGCCGCCATTCTTTTGTAGAGAGCGTTGTCGTGACCGGGAGATGCTACTTTCCTTTCCTTTTCTTTCCGTTTGTTAATCCTGTGTGCGGCGGATATGCGTTTTCGCCCATTCATATCCACGCAGGTATACCGCTAATTATAGACACTAGTCATTTGCTTCCTATGTGTTGGTAAATGAACCCTATGAATTTGCACCTCACCTGAAAGGTGCCTGCTTGGAAGGTCATAAAGGCCATGTACCGGTTTTACCCGATTGCCGTATTTCTGTTGTTTTTCAGCCATCTTGCTAAAAGCGAAATTGTTTGCCCCTATGATGCCAATGCCGAATGGCCGGAGGTATCCGAAATGGTATGCCAGTCGGCGGAACCTGCAACCGGTGCAGCGTTACAGCTGAATGACGGGAGTAGTCACTCCGGCACACATCCTTACTGCGAACGTGATGATTCAGACCCTGACGCTGATGGCTGGGGCTGGGAAAATAATCGGAGTTGCCGTGTCTATACCGGTGGTTCTCCGGTATGTGAGTTTGAGAATAGTGACCCGGATGGCGATGGCTGGGGTTGGGAGAATGAACAGTCGTGTCGAATTTCACCGCGACCGGTTAAACGAAATGTGCCGTGTGAGTCGAGGCTGTCCGACCCTGACGGTGATGGATGGGGGTACGAAAACGGTGAATCCTGTAAAGTCACCGCTGCGAGTGCGCATCCGGAGTGTTCTGCGCTGGCCGAAGATCCTGACGGTGATGGCTGGGGCTATGAGAACAATCGAAGCTGCCTGGTGATAAAGGGTAAACGCAAAGTGGAAATTGTGTTTGAGCAGAACTTTGAAGACAGCCCAATCGGCTTTTACACCGCCCAGCAACTTAATCAGGACTGGGACAACCCTCTATGGCACCTTGGTTTTGTACAGGAGCGCGTGAAGATAGCGAATGAGCCACAGCGCGGAAAGGTAATGACAGTGACGTATCCGGCAAGCAAATTCGGACCTGCCGGTGCCGCGGCTTTTCTGTCTGATCTGGAGTTTGCGCTGGATCTGCCCCGTAGTTATGAGGAACTGTATCTATCCTACGATATTAAGTTTGGCGACGGATTCGAATTCGTAAAAGGTGGCAAACTTCCC
>JAHDHK010000306.1 GCA_020631335.1 Chromatiales bacterium | reverse complement strand
TTAACAACCCCTCAAGCCTGCGGCAAATAACTGCGGTTTTGCTCCGGCGCTAACACTAACTAAACCCACCCGTACTCACGTACAAACACCGATCCCTGTGCTGCCGCCCACTCAGAATAGTCCGTAGCTGATCTGCTCCCATACGGGTGCCCAACCGGTGCTTCACCTCGACAAAATTCTGGGGTTCATTTACCCCCAAGCCATCAGGGTAGGCAATCAAATCTATCCCCCGGTCGGAGCCACGTGGCGACACATCTGCTTTGAAGCACATGGCTTCCAGGGTCTCGACAACAAGCCGCTGCATCAGCTCCCTAGCAAGACTGGAGACGCGGTCTTCACGCAGCTCGTTGGAATGAGCTTCATTATTTCCAACCAGTTCTTCGCGTTCGGAATCGTCAACTGATGGCTCCACGGCGGGAGCAGACTCTGCGCCCAGCCCGACTGTATTCGCCTTCACGTCGGTAGCTGCTTCGTCCTGCACCACGAGTAATGTGGAAATTGCACCCAAGGATTGCGAGTGGACTGTTTGAGCGCACCGCGAGCGATTTGATCGGTCCAATTGACATCTCGCGATCTGAACAGCTCATGGCTAGTGAGTTTGACTTTGGAAGCGATCTTGCCGACAAAATACAAGCTCTGGCCCGAGTTGTATGTGAGTACTGAATCACCGACTTTGATTTCATCGTAAAAGCAGACAATCTGCGATGCCCTAACCATCCAGATTAATTCTTCAGTCATGCCGACAACCTAAACTTATTTTTTACGAAATTTCTTTCTGAGTCACACGGCAGTCATACCTGACCGATCCCGAGCAACATCAAATACTCATAGATTGGATCATAAAACTCAGGCAACCGAGTCTGATCCCGTTCATCCCCTTTTGGCACGAAAATCACCATCCCCTGCCGCGCACGCGTCAACAAAACTCGATAAGAATTCAACAAATACCGCTGCGCTTCTTCCTTATTCACCTGCTGCCACTTAGTTCCGGAAAACCTCCGATAATCCCATCCATCAGCAGTCTTCCGTAAATTCGCATCCCAAGCAACACAAGTCCAATCGAGCTCTAAACCCTGAACATCAAATTCAGTACCTACATCTTCAAGAAAATCAGAAGATCTAATATCATCCGATTCATTCAGAAACCATGCTGCTGGATCTATCGATCTTTTAACATCGATTCCGTAGGGCCGAAGTCGGTACCCACCAGACGATGCGATAATTCCTCTACCCTCAGAACCTCGCGACTTTTCACGCAACCACTCGCGCGCGGTATCAGCATCCCTGGTAACGACTATCGGGTAATCATCACGAATTTCTGTATACAAGCTGCGAGCAGCATCGATATCACAATCCAATAACTTTCCGACAAATTCTGACAGCCGCTCAGAACGGTACGACCGAACAGCAACAGCCAAGTGAAGTTCTTCCTTATATTTCAACTGTCCGCTCACAAAACCAGTGTAGATATTCTCACCGTTGGTATACACAGGATCAGCCAAACGGTTTGAGACAAACACTTTCCACTCAGGGAATTGCTCTTTCAAAGCTGTAAACCATTCAGACAAACCAGCCTCACCAGTATTGATCTCTTGCCCACCACCCACCAAGCAAACAATCACTGACCAGTCTTCGTGGCGATCCATCACACTAATTAAGTATTCTGGCTCCGATTGATTAAAGTCGGCTATTCCCTTTTTTTGGGCCATGAATTTACTGGTCTGCTCTTTCGTCCAGGCTCGTTGTGCTTCATCGAAAATAACAATACGATCTGACGGGGCACGCGAGTCTTTAATGTACTCGTCTCGGAAGTGATGAATATTCTGTATAAAGGCTTTTGTCTGTGCTTTAGCATCAGATTTCCGAATTTTTTTCCCTTGCTCTTTTGCCGAATCCACTTTGTCTCTGGTTAACGCTTCCTGCAGCACCGTAACCAGCGGCCCATTTCCAGACAAGAAAACAGCATGTTCGCCTTCTTTTGCATCTGACCGTTGGCTGGCGACATTTAACCCTGCCAGGGTCTTGCCGGAGCCCGGAACCCCGGTAACAAAGCAGATCGCTTTGTTACCGTCCGTCTTAGCACACTCTATAACATCTGCTATTGCATTGGCGGTAATGGTTAAATTGGGAATGTCAGCACTGGACCGAGTAATGTCCTTGACGTTATGCCCCGCGTACAACGCTTGGGCAGCTTCCACAATAGTGGGCGTCGGTAGATACATCGATTTTAGCCAGTCGAGCGCATCGACCGGAGGAACGAACTCGCCCTCTTGTTGATTTAACACCCATATCGAATCGAGGTAGTTATCCGCATTGCACTTAAGCGGGCGAAACACACCATCATCAAATTTTTGAATGGTTTGGGGCACTTCTTGAGCATTGGTTGCGACTAGTACCGGCACGATCTCTCGATCGTGGCTTTGCGCATGGAAATTTTTCAGATCTAACGCGTAGTCCAGCGCTTGTTCAAGAGCAGCCGCTGGATAGTCACCCTCACCGACCTTAAACTCCAAAACAAAAACTCGCCCTGCGTAGAGAACTATCACGTCTACGCGTTTTCCCATCCGCGGGATGACGTATTCGAACGCAATATGGGCCTCTGGAAGTCGTGCCAGAGTGGCTTGAAGGATTCGGACTTGCCCTTTCCAAGCGTTGAGTTGCAGATCGGTGATTGATGAAGATGACTTAACAGCGTACTGAGTTAACTTCCCTACGATGGCGTCGGGAGACTCCACCAGAAACTCTGACATTGGCGCAGAATAATAAGAACGATCGGTCACGACAGAAATACAATTGCTACTAATTCAAACTCGCACCCATCCTACTCTAGCTACCAGTGATTAGCATACTTTTTACGTTACAGGTTCTATCACGTAGCCAACTTTTCCAAGTTCACGTTGTTAGACATCACCACCTACTGCACACATAACCGCCGGATAGGCACACTACTCAGCGGTTTAATCCATCAGCAATTTGTCAAAAGCCAGCCGCCCCACCCACACACATCAGGTGACTCCCACCAGTGCTGATCAGTGACGTCGCTGACGAACCTGCACGACAGACTTAGCCACCCGACACGGTTGTTGACTAACGTTACCCAATCTGCCCCCCCCTACAACTTCGCACGCAACCGATTAACCAGCAAATCATCCCGCAAAATTTCACTTTCTAACCCACTTAACTCAGAAACATCCCAGTTAGCACTCAGGTATCGCCCCTTAGCCCAATCAGCCCCGCCAGCACTTAGCCAGACGGCAAAACACGCGGCCAGATCCGGATCATCAACCAGATATTCATGCATGTGCGCTGGCATGTTATGCCCGATATCGGTGGCGACGCCACCCGGGTGGATCGCAAAACATTTAATACCGTCCTCATCGTGATCACTTTGCACGAATTCACACAGACGGTTGATGGCATGCTTGGAGGTTTGGTAGTCAGAGGCACCGGGCATTACAAACTGCGCACCGACGGATGAAACAAGAATCAGATGGCCACCGCTGCGCCCATTAGCATTACCTGCTTTGGCACTGTGTATAAGATGCGGCAACGTGTAACGGATGACGTGATAACTGCCCTGCATATTCACCTGCCAGTTACGCCACCACCCTTCGGGGTCACTATCACCGATCTTCACCCATGGGCCAAGGTATCCGGCGTTTGCATCGGCCACATCAACGCCACCAAACTGAGCGACGCAATCTTTTACCGCAGCCTCAACTTGCCTGGCCTCCGTGACGTCACAAATCGAGTAAGCGCACTGTGTTTGCGGATTGGCTTTTTGTACCAGGCTTTGCGTCTTTTCGAGCGCTTGCGCCGAGCGTGCAGTGAGATAGACAGCCCTGGCACCTGCCTCAGCGAATGCCATGGCAGTGGCCTGGCCGATGCCACGCGACGCACCTGAAATAAACACGACCTTATCAGTGGCACTGCCTTTAAGCGTTGTCTGTGGATCTATAGCATCATAGCGGCTGTGATGTGCGGTGAGATCAAGGAATTGGGATTGAATGGATGACATGGACAAACTCCTGAAATGTTGGCGTTCAATATAACCACCCTGATACCGCCACGCCTGCCACTTCCTCCGCAGCACCTGCCTATTCCTCCAATCTCAAAGATAAATCGCTGCATCTCTAAAGCAGGTTTGTTATGGTTTGGCGCAAGGAGTTGCAAATGGACATGGCACATTTCACTACGCTGGCCGCTCGCTATCACACTGATAATACAAATACTTTCCGGGAATTACCCAACTTGCTGTTGTATTGTCGGGACGATGTCAGTGAGATCGAGGCGATGGTATACGAACCAGTCGTCTGCCTGGTCCTGCAAGGCAGTAAAGCCACATCCATTGGGGATCAGCGGGTAGATCTACGTGCGGGGGATGCGCTGGTTGTAAGTCACGACTTGCCTGTTGTGTCACGGATCACCAGGGCAAGCAAAGCAGAGCCGTATATGGCGGTTATTCTGTCTCTCGATCTGGGCCTGGTTCGCGGTCTTTATGATCAGGTAGCCGATGCAAACCTCCCGGAGTCAACAGCGCGTTCTTTGTCGGCCTGGCCAGCGGATCCTGCATGGCTCGATCCGCTGGGCAGGTATTTTGAACTGGCGGACAATCCCATGGATGCAAAGGTACTCGGCCCTGCCATTTTGCGTGAGATACACTACCGGCTGCTGGTATCACCCATTGGGCAGATGCTTCGCCGTCTTCTTATTGTTGATAGCCATGCCAACATTATTGCCAAAGCCATTCAAATGCTGCGCAACGACTTTCGTTCAACACTGAGCGTGACCGATCTGGCAGATCAAGTGGCAATGAGCCCTTCATCATTTCATAAACACTTCAAGTCGATCACAGGCACTACACCGCTGCAATATCAAAAAGATCTACGGCTAATTGAAGCCAGAGAGTCTTTAGTTGAAAGAGGACAAAGCGTTTCCGAAACCGCCTATGCTGTGGGCTACGAAAGCCCAACGCAATTCAGCAGAGACTACAGTAAGAAGTATGGCGTCGCGCCCAGCCGGGATGTGAGCAGTTCTCTATAGCACAGCACAACCTATCGTTGTATTGCTGCTTTGGTGAGATATACATAAAGATGGCGCACTGTTGGTTCAGCCAGACTTTCGTGAAATGAGTAACGATACCTTTTTAATACACCGCAGAATCTGGGCAAGATACCGCGCTGGACCTTAAAGGCCCCGGGCCTGGATCTGCAGACCTCAATCCCATCAACGCCGGAACGTTAACCAACCACAAAAAAACACTACTCCCTCCCCTGACCATACTCCGCTATCTCAGCCCGGGTCTCCCGCAACCACTTAATATGTGCCGCCACACTACCAATCCCCTTTTTAAGCGCCAGATACAACGCCAGATCTTCCAGTGCCAGCGATGCTCGCTGTTCTTTTGAGTAGTATGTTTTTTTAATACCGCTGTAGACGGCCGCCCGTTCTTCGGCACTTTTAATGGCGCGATCAAGCTCTTCGAGTAACACGGCAACATTTTCTGCCCGCAGGTTCAGCAGCTTGACCAACAGTAAGTCCTTACCGGGTGATGCTTTCACGGGTGCCTGCAGCCATTGCTGAAGATCCTGTTTGCCGGATGCGGTTATGCGGTACACCTTTTTGTCCGGCTTATCCCCCTGCTTTATCGAGGTGAATTTCACCAGGTTTTCATCAGTCAGCTTTGACAGCTCGCGATACACCTGTTGGTGACTGGCGCTCCAGAAGTAGCCCACCGCACTCTCAAAGGTTTTGACGATTTCGTAACCGGTTTGTCGCTCTCTATCGAGAAGCGTTAGTAAGACAAATTTCAGCGCCATATGCATATTGTTGCATATTTTTTGAAAACCCGCTATGTTATGCAACTAGTGGCATATGGAGACCCTAATGATCAAAGCACTCGTTTTTCTACACATCGCTTCAGGAACCGGCGCAGTAGTCGGCATGTTCGGCGCACTGACCACGAAAAAAGGCGGGCTGTGGCACCGTCGAATGGGAAAGCTGTACACCTGGTCCATGGCCATTGCCCTGCTGCTGGCCTTGATCGTTTCGGCACTGACCGCCAATGTATTTCTCTTTCTGATCGGGCTTTTCAGTGGTTACTTTGTCTACACCGGCTGGAGGCTGGCAGTGGTAAAAGACGGCACCCGGAGCACAGCAGATCAACTGGCGGCCCAGTTTATGGTGCTGTGTGCCGTAGCGATGGTGGGCTACGGCATGTACCAGACTGTTTCAGGAGAATCTCTGGGTATTGCACTGGTGGTGTTTGGCTTTTTTGCCTTTCAGCCGGCCTGGAGTGATGTAAAACTCTCCACACAGTGGCCTAAGGGCAAAGACAGGATTGTGTTACACCTGACCCGCATGGGTGGTGCGAGCATCGCCACCATGACCGCTGTGTTTGTGGTGAATGTTCAAACCACCCCGGCTTTTATTGCCTGGCTGTTGCCCACGGTAGTGGGTACGCCGTTGATTATTTACTGGACGCGGAAGACGCTGCAAGGCAAACCGGCTGCGGGTTAGCGTGCTGTTGAAAAACTATTGCTCTCGATGTGAGGGCAATAAATCGCCTGTGAAAGTGCTCATTTTTTATCCATAAACTGCGCTTTTTTTCGGGTCGAGAATGTCTATTCAGCGATTCGCCCACGACGTTCTTCAGCAGTCTGATAGAAAGG
>JAHDHK010000019.1 GCA_020631335.1 Chromatiales bacterium | reverse complement strand
ATAACTCATAGTGGTGACCGGTATTGTTGTGATTCCGGCACTGTATGCAATCCTTCCAATGGCGACTCCCTGACCAAAGCCGGCGTCACTTGTGCGCAGTCCGGCAGATCACGTTGGCAAGATAAAACTCGATCCGAGCAACAAAAACGCAAACCGGTCCGGCTACAGGCAAAAGATCATTGGCTGCATGTTCGCGCTTGCTGGTGCAATCTCTATTGATATCGCTTCAGGGCTTCGGTCAACAAACCGGATCCGACGCTGTTGTACAGATCCCCTGCGACCAGCTTCGCCTCCGGCATAGCGGCACGCACACCCTGCCTGATTAACGGCAGTGCGGTCGAACCGCCGGTAGTGAATACCGTATCGATCTGCCCGGGTTTCAAGCCCGCCTGAGCGACAGTTTGATCGAGCGCTGAAAAAATGCGCTCACAGTCGGCTGACAGTGATTGCTCCAGCTGTAATCGCGTAATACTGCAATTTTCAAGATCATCAAAACTTTCAAGAATCATACTGAGCGCGATAGTGGTCTCTGTCGTTGACGAGAGTTCCATTTTAGCGGCCTCCACCATAGAGGCCAGCCGATGCCCCTGCCGATGCGTCAGCAAATCCAGCAGTCGATCAAGCGGTCTTTTGTTCTGCAATGTCGGGCGCAGCTCGCGCAACTCCCGAAGCACCGACTGATCATAGAGCAGATGTATTTTGTGCCAGGTCGCCAGATCAAAATAATAATGCCCCGGCATTTTCAAAGTGGGACGATGCGCCAGCGGCTCGCCCATGCCAAAATGATGCATTACGCCGGACACGGACAATCGCCGATCAAAATCAGTCCCGCCAATATGCACCCCGTGATTCGCCAGAAAATCTTCACGGCGTTCAGTGAGCCTGTGCCGTTCGGGCGACAAACGTACAATCGTGAAGTCTGACGTACCACCACCAATATCAACAATTAATGCCAGCTCTTCCTGCGTCACCTTCTGCTCGTAGTCGAAAGCTGCGGCAATCGGCTCATACTGAAAAGAGACATTGGCAAATCCGACACTGCGCGCAACATTGAGCAGGCGCTGTTCGGCTTCACTGTCGAGTCCGGGGTTATCATCGTTAAAAAACACCGGACGGCCCAGCACCACTGAATCGATCGCACCGGCAGCCTCCCCCAGATAATGCTCGGCTCTTTGTTTCAGGCTTTGTATAAAGAAACCGATGATCTCTTCAAAAGAGTAGTGCCTGCGTTTTACCTGAGTGGTTTCACCCATGAAAGCACTGCCCATGATATTTTTCATCGACCGCATCAGCCGACCGGACTCACCCGCTGTGTAGCGACGCATCGCACTACGTCCGAAACTGATCTGGTCATCTTCAAAGGCAAAAAACAAAGCGCTTGGCAGTGTGCTCTGCCATTGCTGCCTGTCATCCTGTTCCAGCGGCACCATGGATGGTTTGTTGTCTTTATATACGCCAATCGTAGAATTCGACGTACCAAAGTCGAGCCCGCAAACATTCATGCGACAACCTTATGAGAGTGGGGTTAACAGGACAACTGAAAGCGGCATTACCTCAAGTACCTATGCGGTAACGCGCGATAGCCAATGGCTTGGCCAGCACAATTATAGGCAGTGACTGAACGCAGGTCTATTTGTAAAGTCGCTGCAGAATTTTATCGCGATATCTTTGCGTGCCGGCAGTCGCGAGTTGCAGCGATGGTAACTTCGATCGCAACAAACTGAGCTTTAACAGCAGTGTTTTTTTGTCGTTATCCGACTCAGCCTGCGCCAGCAGAGACTCCACCTGCCGAACCTGCCTGAGCTGTTCGACCTCCGCCGGAATATAACCACTGTTTTTTAAAATTCGATAGCTCGCCCGCAGCTCAGGCGGCACGGCAGAATCGTCATCGAGCGCGAGCGGCCTGCCCTGCCCCGGCAGGTTATCGAGCTCACCTCGATCTCGTGCTGCGATAATCAACTGTTCTGCAATTTGTTCGGTTAAAAGCATTGACTGGCAGATTGAATCGGTAAAAAAGTAGTCACGTACAACAGTCGGATGCGCGCACTATACCATCACTGAAGCGCGGCTCCTGTTATCTAACGTATCGACCATGCAGACGGCATCTGATACTGTCAGCGCACTGCGACTGACAAATGATGCCACATGAAATCACACCAGATATTAATAGCCGGGCAATGGACTGCTGCCGAAAGCGGAGAGTGTATTGAGGTAGAAAACCCGGGCCGGAAGACCATTATCGGCGAGGTTCCCCGGGCAGCCAAAGCCGACGTCGACAAGGCTGTTGCCGCAGCCGCGGCCGCGTTTACTCAGTGGAAACGCGTGCCGCCCCGCGAGCGCGGCAGACTGCTGCTCGATATCGCCACCAAACTTGATGACAACCTCGACCAGATGGCGATCACCATTGCCGAAGAAACCGGCAATGCGATACGCACTCAGGCACGCCCGGAAGCCAAAGCAGCAGCCGACATTTTCCGTTTTTTTGCAGGCCTAGGTGGCGAGCTTAAAGGCGAAGTGATTCCGCTGAACGACGATATGCTGAGTTACTCGCGACGCGAACCGATTGGTGTTGTCGGTGCGATCATCCCGTGGAATGCCCCGGTCCTGCTCGCCGCACTGAAAATTGCGCCCGCCCTGTGTGCGGGCAATACCATGGTATTAAAAGCCGCAGAAGATGCACCGCTGGGCGTGTTGTTACTGGCTCAGGCATGTCACGATGTACTGCCATCCGGCGTGTTGAACGTACTCACCGGTTACGGCGCAGAATGCGGTGCCGCCATTGCCGAACACCCGGGCATTCGCAAGCTGTCGTTTACCGGCTCCACCGCGGTCGGCAAATCCATTATGCGCGCGGCCTCCGATCGAATTGTGCCGGTGTCGCTGGAACTCGGTGGCAAGAGTCCGTCGATTGTGTTCCCCGATGCCAACGAAGACTGGGTCGTAGACGGGGTGATTTCGGCCATGCGATTTACCCGTCAGAGTCAGTCCTGCACCGCCGGCTCGCGATTATTTGTACATAAAGATATTTTCGATGATTTCATTGAAAAGCTGGCCACCAAAGCAGCGGCACTCAACATGGGAGACCCGCTGGACGAACAAACCGATATGGGCGCCATTATCAATCGCAAACAATTCGAAAAAGTATGCGGCTATGTGGAACAGGGCCTGGCGCTGCCGGATGCCACGCTGGTTACCGGCGGCATGCCCGCCACAGAAGGCCCGTTGAGTGAAGGTTATTTTGCCAGGCCAACCGTATTCGCCGGCACCGGCAATGACTGGCGGCTCGCCCGTGAAGAAATATTCGGCCCCGTGTTAGTCGCCATCCCCTGGAGCGATGAAAACGAGGTGCTACAAATGGCCAATGACAGTCATTACGGCCTGGCCGCTTTTGTGTGGTCACGGGATATCGGCCAGGCAATGAGAACCGCCCATGAAGTTGAGTCCGGCTGGGTGCAGATTAATCAGGGCATCGGACAAATACCCGGCCAGTCATATGGTGGTGTAAAACAAAGCGGGCTCGGCCGTGAGTATTCACTGGAAAGTATGCTAAGCAGCTTCACACAAACCAAAAGTGTGACGGTTAACCTGAATATACCGTCGCCCGACCGGTAGTTACCGCCCCACTACTCTACGATAAAAATAGCACCGACACGCAGACCCTGTTTACCCCATGCAAATCATTGATACCCATACTCATCTGTTTTTGAAACAGTTCGACAACGATCGTGAAGCCGTCGTCAGGCGCGCGATTGAAGCCGGTGTACAACGAATGTACCTGCCGAATATCGACAGAGCGTCTGTTGAATCGATGAATCAACTGGCGGCGCAGTTTCCGGAACACTGCTTTGCGATGATGGGACTTCATCCCTGCCATGTCGACGAGCACTACCAGGCTGAAATTGACTTTATCGCGCAGGAGTTAAGCACTGGCAACTACGTAGCCGTCGGTGAAACCGGACTCGACTATCACTGGGACACCACTTTTGCAGATCAGCAGAAAGATGCGTTAACGCAACAGATAACACTGGCAAAAAAACATGCGCTGCCAATTGTGCTGCATACCCGCGAGTCCTTCGACGATACCTACGCACTGATCGCCGAGCACAATGACGACTCGCTCACCGGCGTTTTCCATTGTTTCGGCGGGTCACTCGAAGATGCAAAAAAAGTGCAGTCACTGGGTGGTTTTTATATCGGTATCGGTGGTGTCGCTACCTTTAAAAAGTCCAATCATGCACAGGTACTGCCGGAAGTACCACTGGATATGATCGTTCTTGAAACCGACTCACCGTACCTGGCCCCCGTGCCGTACCGCGGCAAGCGCAACGAAAGTGCTTATACCGCAGAGATTGCTCAAAGGGTAGCTGACATCAAATCATTATCCGTTGAAGAAGTCGCCGGGGTTACCACCAGAAACGCGTTATCGCTCTACAAAGCCACTTAGGCCGTTGACCTTGAAAATATTGACCGCGACTAGAATCATTGCACAACAATCCAAATAAATAACTGACCAAAACAACTTCATTGCTCGCAATAAAATGAAACTGATCCTGACAGGGCTCATGGGCAGCGGAAAAACAACAGTCGGGAAACTTTTGGCAGCTAAACTCGGCTGGAATTTCATCGATACTGATGAATACATAAACCACAGGCACGGCCCTGTGAAAAATCTATTCGCTCAGACAGATGGAGAACACCGATTCAGAATAATCGAAGAGCGTGTTGCAGCGAGTTTAAGTGACATGGATGAAATAGTCGTATCCACCGGTGGTCGATTTTTTCTCAATCGCAAAAACATTGAACGCCTTGAAAAAAACAGCACCATCTTTTGCCTTGAAGCAGAGCTACCGGAATTAGTCGACAGATTGAATCACTGTTCAGGTAACACTTACAGGCCCCGGTTTTCGCAGGCTGTCGACAAGCATGCCCTCATGCAGACTCTTAAAACGCAGAGCGATCCGTTTTACCGTCAGTTCAATAAGATTCAAACGACATTAACCTCTCCTGAAAAAGTCGCCACGGAAATATTGATAAAGTTCAAACCCAATAGCAACACCGACTAATTTTCCCCGCCCAGTGCATAGGTGCCACATAAGATGTCAGCCACATTGCAGTGACCAATCAGGCATCTGATTCGTGTTACCACTTTCCCGGGTGACGCATCGTACTTGCGGTTGCTGACTGTATGGCGGTGCGTTGGCGTTTGTTGAACTTGACGATTCCAGCGGCGCATCCAATCTGCCGTATTAGTTACCAAAGGAATCTGGCGCAATAGTTGTGACTCGCGGTGGGCCTTTTCCAATGTAACTCGACTCTAATTGTGTCTCGTCGATAAAGGTTCAATACCGGTTCAGATGAGATGACCGGGGTTAATGTGTACTGAAGACACTGTATGTTGATTGGCCTAACGACAGCGAATTACATTATTTTTCATAGCGTTAGCAGAAAAGCACAAACGCCGGCCAGACTTAAAAAAAGGTTGAGCAGGCCGCTATTGCACTATTGCAGGCTGGATTGCAGCATGTCCCACCTGCGTTTCAACCAGGCAACCCGCACGGCAAGAGAATGGAATTCCGCTTCCCGTTAAGACTGACCAGTATCGTGGCACTTGCTACTGTGGCAACCACGCTGCTGGTGACAGCCATTTTTTACCACAATCATGTGCAGACCCGTGCCAGCGATTCCCGCAACAACCGGTTAAAAGATCTGGCCGCGAACATACTGCTCTACGATGAGCAGTTAACTTCATCGACACTGCTGGCAGCCCATAGTGGAGAGTTAGGCTGGCTGCAGCGCTATGATCAGATAGTGGAACGACTGGACAGCACACTGGCCCAGACACTGGCGCTTGCCAATAGTGACTCTATCCACAATGCAGTAAAAGCCACGGAGAGTGCAAACTCAGTGCTGGTGGATCTTGAAACTAAAGCGTTTGACGAAATTCAGCGCGGCAATAACCCCGCTGCACTTGATTTGCTTCAAGGTGAATTATATCGCACAAACAAAGCCGCTTACACTAAAGGCATCAATAACATACTGACTCTGCTGGCCAATGAAAGCGCGGCTACCAGAGAAATGCTGCAATATAGATTTCAATCGGCCATCCTGATCGTTGCGATCAGTCTGCTGACTACCTCGGCACTTTGGCTTTTTGTGTTTAGAGCAATCTTCCGCTGGAAACGCCGGTTCAGACAAGAGCAGCAGAAGCGCGCTCACGCCGAGATACAATTAAACCTGCTCAACGAGGAACTGGAAAACCGGGTGCTCGAGCGAACAGTACAATTGGAGGAAAGTCAGAAAAAGCTGCACAATCAGGCAAATTTCGATGAACTCACCGGTTTGCCGAACCGACGACAGATTCTTGGTTACCTGAAAAATTTACTCAACACCGCGGATGAGAATATTTATGTAATGCTGATCGACATTGATCACTTCAAACAAATAAACGATTCACTGGGACACCTGGCGGGGGATGAAATACTCAAACAGAGCGCTATGAGACTGCAGAATAATCTGCCTGAAAACACAACCATTGCGCGGCTGGGTGGTGACGAGTTTCTGGTGGTAGCCGAACATGCACAAGAGGCAGAGGTGCGTGAACACATTCAACATCTTATCGATGCGTTTATCCCCGCTTTTCGACTCGAAGACCGCGAGTATAATCTGTCGCTTTCACCCAGTATTGGTGTCGCTGTAGCGCCACTGCACGGCAAGACACTGGAAGACATTATTCGACACGCAGATATCGCTATGTATGGCGCCAAACACGGTGGTCGTAACACTGCCTGTTTCTTTCAGCCCTGCATGGTTGAATCAAATGATAAAAAATTCAATATTGAAGCCCGACTTCGAGCGGCGATGATCGATTACCAATCGTTCGAGTTGTACTATCAGCCACAGGTTGATCTGAGCAACAACCAGATAATCAGTGTAGAGGCATTGTTACGATGGAAGACACCGGAAGGTGTCATGATTCCACCGGATGAGTTTATACCGATCGCAGAGGATACCGGCCTGATCCTCGGCATCGGTCAATGGGTTATCGAACAGGCAGCCAGGCAGTATCGCGAGTGGTGTGATACACACGGGATATCTATGCATATCTCGGTAAACGTTGCCAGCCAGCAGCTCAGCCGGCAGGGATTCGCAGAGAGCATATTCACCACACTTGAGCGATATAACGTACCGCCGGCACAATTCGGTATTGAAGTTACCGAGCGATCACTGATTGGCAATGACGCCGAAACCCGTCGAAACCTCGTGCTGCTGCATGAAATGGGTATCGCGCTGGCGCTGGATGATTTCGGCACAGGTTACTCTTCACTCACATACCTGAAAGATTATCCTTTTGACTACTTAAAAATCGATAAGAGTTTTATCGATGCAATATCGGATTCAAACAGTGACAAGGCACTTGTCGAAGGCATTATCGGTATGTCGAGAAACATCAACATGGTGGTTATCGGGGAAGGGATAGAAACGATAGAACAAAGTAACCTGCTGCATTCTTTCGGTTGCACTATTGTGCAGGGGTTTCACTATAGCAGGCCCCAAACGGCATCGGCACTTGTTGAGCTGCTGAAACAGTGGAACGATGGAAATGACGACAACAGTCTTCTTGCTGCGTAAGCCACCACAACGCCGTCGATACAGAGTAATATTCAGCAATACGGGGTATGATCAAATTCTAAAAATCTGCTGAGGAATAACCGTTATGTATGAAGGACTGCAGTGGCAATCCCCGCCACCGGAGTGGTCGACTGACGGCAATCGCCTGAGCGTTTTCACCGCAGATAAAACTGACTTCTGGAATCGTACCTTCTACGATTTTGTGCGCAGAGACGGACACCTGTTTTATCGTCAGGTAGAGGGAGATTTCAGCGCAGAAGTCACACTGCACGCCAGGTTCGACACACTGTACGATCAGCTGGGCCTGATGATCCGTGCTGATGATGAACACTGGCTGAAGACCGGGCTGGAGTATTCAGATGGTCGTGCACAGCTTAGCACTGTACTCACACGTGATGGCTGGTCGGACTGGTCTACGGCTGAAGTAACAACAGATAAAGTAGATGCCGGTGTTCGGATCCGGCTGACCCGTCATGGCAACGTGCTTCGTGTTCAAATGCTTGATCAGAGCAACACATGGCATTTGATGCGGCTCGGCTATCTGAACCTGCCTGCGACGGCACAGGTCGGGCTGATGTGTTGCTCGCCGGAGCGTGCGGGTTTTAATGCGGTTTACAGCGAGTTTTATCTTGGTGAGCCAATTTCGCGCACACTCCATGACTAAGCAGATGACCGTGGAATTCTTTTTAACTCTACGCTTTCTCTCGATGCAGATGAATCGCGCCGGTTGCCAGCACGTTAGCGTTTTTCACTGACTACAGCCAGATGAATTTCTACGTCTATATTATGGTTGCGATGAGTAAGCGGGCAACGGGCTTGTCCATTGACCTGGCGCTGGCCTCTCCTTAGAAGTGTGTTGAATAACACCAATAACACATATCATCCGGAGAGACCTGACACCGTTATGGTCACTCTATTTTATCAAGAACCACCCAGGAACCGTTACGTACCTGAGAAATAATAATTTCATCTGCCGCGACATGGTCATCAGCGCTCATTTTCACCCGTGTGCCGGCAATGATATCGTCGAAGTCGAGTGACTCCATCGCTGCCACAAATCCTTCGTTAGTCAGCTCACGCCCTGCTGCTTCAAGCGCGCGCACCATGACTTCTGCAGCGGAACGTCCGAGCACCGCGCCGGTCCCCGGAAACTTCTCACCGGTGGCTGCGGTATATTTCTTTATCCATTCAGACACACCCGGCTGTTCAACACGGGCTTCCAGATCTTCCCAGCCTGAGCCGGCATAAAAACCTTCTGTGACACCGCCGGGCACTTTGGCGATTGCAGTATGAAAAGCCGCACTGGAGCCGACAAATCGAACGTTGTCCCAGCCGATTTTCTTTGCGGTGGCGACCGCGGTAATCACGCCACGCACAGAGAGGGCGACGGCCACGACGTCGCACTGTGCTTCTTTAAGCTTACCGATGGCACCGACAAAGTCGGTTTCATCGGGCTTGTGGGTGGTTTCCGCGGCATAGCTAAGACCCAGAGCGCCGGCTTCATCTTTGGCAGCGGCCTGTATTTCCTTACCGAAATCACTCGGTATAAACATGGTGCAGATATTGTTCGCTGGCTGGTCGCCGGCCAGATAGGCAATTGCAGCACGAACCGTATCGTAATAGCTCGCGGTGCCTGCAAACTTGTACTTAACCGGTGATTGCAGCATTTGCCGGGCACCGGTGAGCGGATTGACATTGGGGATGCCTTTTCTGTCCAGCAGTTTGAATGCTGCCATATTGTGCGCCGTGCCCAGAGACAACAGCATGGCAAAAACTTTGTCTCTGTTGACCAGCTTGTTAGTGGCCTGTACTGCTTTGGGCACCTGGTAGCCGTGATCTTCGACAACAAACCGGATTTTTCTGCCATGCACACCGCCATTGGCATTGACTTCATCAAAGTAGAGTTGCGCCGCTTGCGCGGCAGGCGCGCCAAATGCCGCAAACGGGCCTGACAGGTCATTCATGCTGCCAATAATGACTTCGGTATCGGATACGCCCTGACTTTCAGCCAGCGCCACCGTGTTGAGTAACAAAACCAGATACAGACTGACAACTACCTTGATTACTTTCATCTTTCCTCACCAGCCCCGCCTGTTGGATGCGGGGCAAAATCAAAATCGTAACAACCATACTGAGCCGGCAAGTGTGATTACCCTACCGGTCACTGTCATGATACATCGACTCTATCAATGCTGCATGGCGCTTCCCGACCAGATCACGCTTAAGCTTCATGGTCGGTGTCAGTTCATCATCTTCAGCCTGCAGCAACACATCAATCAGGCGGAACTTTTTTATCTGCTCTACCCTCGATACCGTTTTATTCACATTTTCTACTTCGGACTGAATCAAGTCCACGACGGCTTCAGCCGCACACAATGACGCGAAGTCCGAAAACGGCACGCGCTGAGACTGAGCAAACTGCTCTACGTTTTCCTGATCAATCATGATCAGGCAGGTCAGATATTTACGACGGTCGCCCAGCACCACCGCATCGGAAATATAAGCAGAAAATTTCAGCCGGCTTTCAATGTCCGACGGTGAAATATTTTTTCCACCTGCAGTGATGATGATGTCTTTAATCCGGCCGTCAATACTCAGGTAGCCATCACTCATTGAACCGGTGTCACCGGTTTGGAACCATCCATCAGAGTCAAATACAGCACCGGTGGCTTCCGGTTGGTTCCAGTAGCCTTTAAACACATGCGGGCCGCGAACAAGAATTTCTGCGTTATCTGCAATTCGAACTTCAGTACCCGGCAGGGGCCGCCCCACGCTGCCGAAGCGGTTCGCATCAGGCGTGTTGACACTGATGACAGCAGTGGTTTCGGTTGCACCATAGCCTTCGTACAATGGAACGCCGATAGCATTAAACCAGTGCAGCAGCTCAACACTGACCGGCGCTGCACCACTACCGCCTCTGCGCATACGATCCATCCCGAGCAACCGCCTGAGGTTTCGCAATACCAGGAAATTCCAAAACGCATAGCGACATCGATTTATCCATGCACCCGGCTGTTGATGCAATGCCAGCCCGGCACTGACAGCCGCGTCAAGCGCCCAGCGGCCGACGGCGGTTGCCTCGGCACGATGTATACGAACCCGTGAATAGACTTTTTCCCAGAACCGGGGCACCGCCGAAAAAGTGTGCGGTGATACTTCACGCATATTGTCAAAGACGGTATCAACACTTTCGGTAAAGTTGACCGTAGTCCCGGTCATCAGCGGCAGGTGCGCTGACAGCACCCTTTCATAAATATGACACAGTGGCAAAAAACATAACTGCTCATCAGTATCGCGTATATCGAGCAACTGCTGGCAGATGCTGAGTTGAAAAATCACATTTCGATGGGTAAGCATCGCACCCTTGGGCTGGCCGGTGGTGCCCGAGGTATAAATCAGCAGTGCGGTATCTTCGGCACACAAGCTATCAATTTGCGCGTCGATATAGCCGGTATTCGCCTGTAGAAATGTTTCGCCGAGTTTGATCAGGTCGTCTATGAAGATCACACCGGCATGGTTAAGGTCTCTTAATCCGTCTTTTTCAAAAACGATGACTTTCAGCAGGGACGGCATCTGTGATTCACGCTGACGGAATTTGTCCAGCTGCTCATCGTTTTCAACAAACAGGAAGCTCGCACCACTGTCGTTAACGATATAAGCAAGCTGCTCCGCGGAATCGGTGGTATACACACCGGTAGGTATGCCTCCCGCCACGGTAATACCCATATCACTACACAGCCAGTAGCGATTATCTTTTGAGAGTATTGCTACACGGTCTCGCGGTTTCATACCACAGGCTGCCAACCCGGCACCAATTAAACAGGCATCGTGGTAGTAGTCACTCCAGCTTTTTGAGCGCCATATCCCGCGTGTTTTTTCACGGTGGGCAACAACAGCTGCCTTTTGCTGACACTGGTAGCGGAACAGGCTCGCCACCGTGCTGCATCCATGTACAGAGATCAACTGCTCCGGTCCGATCAATCCATCACTGTGTGTCTGTTGATGACTCAGCGCCATGTCTTTTTACGCTTCCAGCGACCACCAGTCGCAGAGGGGTTCTGTGCGGCCCCGAGAAAAAACTCCTGAATATCCGCAGTGTCCAATAGCTGCGCTGCGCTGCCATCAAACACCACTCGACCCAGCTCCAGCACATAACCACGGCTGGACACTTCAAGCGCCGTTCTGGCATTTTGCTCTACCACCAGCATGGTCACACCCAGGTCCTGATTCAGCCGCGTGATGATCTGATAAATTTCCGCTACCAGCTTTGGCGACAGGCCCAGCCCCGGTTCATCGAGCAGCATAATGTTCGGCCGCATGATCAGCGCTCTGGCAATAGCCAGCATTTGCTGTTGCCCGCCCGACAGCGTACCGGCAAGTTGCTTCTGCCGCTCAACCAGTGCAGGAAAATAATTAAATATCACATCGAGCTCCTGCATGATCGAAGAACGATCTCTGCGGGTGTAGGCGCCCAGCATGAGGTTATCCAGTACAGACATTAACGGAAATACTTCTCTGCCCTGCGGGACATGCGCTATCCCTTCACGCACGATGGCTTCAGGCGCAAAGGTCGTGACAGGCTTGCCTGCCAGAGCAACCTGCCCTTTGTGTGCGTCGAGTATGCCGCTGATGGTTCTTAACAAAGTGGTTTTACCCGCACCGTTAGCCCCCAGCACACAGACTATCTCGCCGCGATTAACCTCAATACTCACGCCACGCAGCGCCATGACCGGACCATAGTAGGTTTCAAGGTTCTGCACGACGAGCAGTGGCTCAGCCACCTGACACACTCTGTGTGTTATCGGCACTCACCCCGAGATACGCTTCTATAACATCGGGATGCTGCTGTACCTCCGCCGGTGTGCCGGCTGCAAGCAGCCTGCCTTCTGCCAGCGCGACTACACGGTCAGCAGTGCGCCCTACCAGCGCCATATTATGTTCTACCATCAGGATACTGATGCCCTTGTCTTTTTGCAGATCCTGTATCCAGAAAGCCATATCACTCGCCTCTTCTGCCGACAATCCGGACGCAGGTTCATCGAGCAGCAGCAACTCGGGCTCACTGGCAACGGCTCTGGCGATCTCGACAATTTTTCTCACCCCGTAAGGCAACGCTGTAATCAAACTGTGGCGATAGGCCTGCAGATCAAAAAACTCAATGATCTCTTCAACACACTCACGATGTGCTATTTCTTCGCGACGAACAGCAGAGGTAAAAAACAAATGCCGGAACAACCCGGTGCGCCTGGCGGTATGGCGACCGATCAAAAGGTTTTGCAGGACTGTGGCATGCTCAAACAACTCGGTGTTTTGAAAGGTACGCGCAATACCCAGCCCGGCAACCCGGTGCGCACTCAACCGGGTGATATCGCGTCCGTCAAATTGAATGCGACCGGAGGCGGCGGCATATAGCCGGCTGATGGCATTAAACACAGTGGACTTTCCGGCACCGTTCGGCCCGATCAACGCCAGTACCTCTCCACGCGTCATGTCGAAGCTGAAGCCGTCAACTGCGGTAACTCCGCCAAACATGACCTTGAGGTTGTCTACAGCCAGCAGAGTCATCGCAGCCTGTCCGTTTTAAGGTAGGATCGACTGCGCCTGAACAACTGCCGTCGCGCCAGCGGAAACAACTGCAGCCAGGTTTTTACTTTGACAAACCTGCCATGCACACCTGAAGGTTCGAATATAATAAAGGTAATCAACAGCAACGCCAGCACTGCCTGATCTATGCCGGGTATGGTCATATTGCCACTACCCAGCAGTTGCGCAATAAACTCGCGTACAGCGACAATCACCAGAGGCATTATTCCGAGTAACAATGCACCGATAAACGCACCGTGAATGGTGCCGATACCACCGATTGTGATCAACAGCAGCAGCTGAATAGAGATAAGCAGGTTAAACGCTTCATAGTTAAACGCGCCAACAAAGTGCGCGAGCAAGGCACCGGCAACCCCGGTAACAAAACAAGACAGCCCGAAGCCGAGGGTTTTGTAACCGGCAATATGAATACCCATCGCAGCGGCTGATATTTCGCTGTCGCGAATGGCGCTAAACGCACGGCCGGTGGCTGAACGCAGAAGGTTGATATAACCAAGCGTGACACAAGTGACTACCAGCAGACACAACCAGTAAAAGTTATGACCGGGTGATGCCGACGCTATTTGCTGTGCATAGCGATCAAACTCAATGGCATAAACCGATCCGGTCTCGAGATAAAGGCCTTCTACGCCACCGGTCCACGGTTCAAGCATAATGATCAGATCTTCAGCGATAGCACCCAGCGCAAGCGTCGCAATGGCGAGATAGATACCGGTCAGTCGCAGCGCGGGAACGGCGAACAATGCGCCAGTGATACCGGCAAAAAGACCGGATAACGGAATAGCCAGTATAAAAGGGACGGACATATTAACCAGGTTGTATTGCATGTAGGCACCGCAGGCCAGAAAGGCGCCATGGCCGAGACTGACCATGCCGCAATGGCCGGCTAACAGCATTAACCCCAGCCCGGCAAGCGCCCAGATTAATATATGGGTGAGTTCACCCAACAGGTATTCATCCAGTAAAAAAGGGGCAACCGCGGCGACTACCAGCAACAGCACATACCACAGCAGTTGCCGCCAGTCCTGATACGGACGAATCTCCTGTGCGTAACTGGTTCTGAAGTGGTATCGCAAAATAAAGCTCTACAGTCTCATACTTTTTTTTGCGCCACCTGCGAAAAGATACCGGCAGGCCTGACCACCAATACCAGCAACATAATGGCATAAGGTGCTATCTGACTATAACCTGTCGGTGCATAAAACTGCGCAAGCGGCTCGACCACCCCCACAATTAAACCACCGATAAGCGCGCCGGGCAGACTGCCGAACCCGCCGATTACCGCGGCGGCAAAAGCTTTGATACCAAGCAGACCACTAGCCGGGTCAATGGTGCCTTTGGCGGCAAACAACACACCGGCAATGGTGGCAGTGACGCCGGACACCGCCCACACAATCGAGCTTAATCGTTTTACCGGAATACCCACGTAGTAGGCTGCCAGCTGATTCTGACTGCAGGCCTGCATCGCCAGACCGACTCTGGTGTAAATAAAAAACAGGTAAAGCCCGCCAACCAGTAACAGCGTGACAACAATAACAACGATGTCATCGTAACCGAGTACGATTGAACCGAACGTCAGTGCCCGACCTGCAAACGGTGTTTCAAGCGACTGCGGTTCGTGCCCCCAGATTAGCCCTGCGATAAAACGCAGTACAAACCCCAGTGCAATAGTCAGCACAACCACAGAAAACTGCGGCTGACCGAAAAGCCGTCGGATGAATGTCATCTCAAGCACATAAGAGAGCACCGCCATCGCCGCGATAGCTATGCAGACACCCACACCAAAAGGCAGATTGTAGCCGTCCTGGTTGACCAGTGACAAAGTCATGAAAGCGCCGAACATCATCATGTCGCCCTGCGCAAAATTAACCGCTTCGGTCGCTTTGTAGATCAATACAAAGCCCAGTGCCAGCAACCCGTAAACACATCCGTTTGCAAGCCCGCCCACCAGTAATTGAAGCGGATCCACGGCTTAGTTATTACCTGTATGTTGTGCAAGATGCTGCAAAGCGATATCTGCGGCATCAGAAATACTCAACACCGCACCGGTACTCATTCTGGCCTGTGTGTCTTCTCCGAGTTGCTTGCGTAAATAGCCCAGTGCGTTGGGTCTCGGCGTATGACCGTTTGCCACCATCGCCCCGAGTAACTTTGCTGCGGTGTCGGTATCGTCGCTGCGAATCAGGGCGACCGCCGTTACCCCGAACAAATGGCTGGTACCGGCCAGATAGTGCTGCGCTCTGGCCGCGACAATGGCATCTCGACACCGGGTCCGCACTTTGTCCAAGTCGCCGCGACCGGCGCTCATATGTAGCTGAATGCCGACAATCAAGTGGGTGAGTAAATGACCGTCGTGAAGGGACTGAGCCCAGCTGATGCCGTCATCCCATACCTTATTGGCGTTATCCAGTCCGTGCACCAGCTGCGTCATTCCATGCGCCCAGCAGGCAATAGCGGTAGCCGTCGCGGAGCCGCTCCCTCTTGCATGTTCCTGTAACTTCAATGACAGTGGCAGCGCTTGTTCCAGTTGCTGCTGTGTACATAGGTGAAAGGCGCGAAACCCGTGCGCCCAGACCCACTCCTGCGAATTCGGGTCATCCTTTTGCTGCACTTCTTCTATCCATGCACGAGTGATGGTTTCCGCACGCTCGCTGTCGAGCTGATTGTTAACCAGAATCCCGAGCAGTGCAGTCCGACTGAAAACCGACGGAGCCTGTTCGGAGGCGGCCAGCCCGCGCTCGGCCCATTTGATGGCATCGGGATGCACAGTGACATAACAGCCCAGTGCCGCCAGCCCGCACAGATCTGCATAACCTTCTTGTGCTTTTACCGAGTCTATTTGCAACAGATCCATCGCACGATCAAACACGTCCACCCGCACCGAGTAGATAGCATACCAGCCCAGTGATATCACAATCCGGGTGGCAACTTCATACACCTTTAATTCCATTGCTGTGCTGATGGCCGCGCTTATGTTCGCCCACTCGGTGTCTATTAACTGCCATGCCTTAGCTTCATCGGTGCCGGTAATTTTTGCATCACAGGATGCCGCAAAGTGCCGGAAGTATTCTGCGTGACGTTGCCGGTATAAAACCAGTTCGTTTTGCTGCAGTAACTGGTTGCGGCCGAATTCGCGCAACACTTCCAGTACCCGGAAGCGTCGGGAACCATCCGGCTGTCTGCTGGACAGTACCAAAGATTTATCGCACAGGTCCGAAAGCAGAAAAGCCACATCTGCCTGATCAACAGTTGCATCCGCGCAAATGGCCTCAGCGGCATCAAGGGTGAACCCGCCGTGAAAAACACACAGCCGACTGAACAGGCTGGCGGCATCGGGTGCCAGCAGCTGGTAGGACCAGGCCAGTGTGTCGAGCACGATTCGCTGACGACCTGCCCGCTCTTTTAAAAAGCCGACACTGCCCTGCTGCAATCGATTTTTAATTTCTGCGGCTGAGTAAACGCTAAGCCAGCCGGCTGCCAGCTCTACCGCCAGCGGCACACCATCAACTGCTTTGCATATATCGAGAATCTCTGAATCCGACGCGCTTTCTGCCGACCCTTTTCGGCGTGCTTCAAACAGTTTACGACTGGCATCCATTTCAAGCGGCATCAGGTTGTACAGGCTTTCACCCGGCAGATGCAAAGGTTCCCGACTGGTAGTCAGGATTGTCAGATCAGGCAGGAGCAGCATTCGTTCAAGCAAATCTACTACGGCGGGTTTCACGTGCTCACAGTTATCGAGGATGAGCATGATCTTTTTATCGGACAGATAATCAACCACACTTTCAGCAACACTCAATGCCGGCTGACGCTTTGCACCGAGTACTTTGGCCACAATGTCGGGAACCGCATCGACAGATGAAGTCGCCGCCAGTTCGCAGATCCACACGCCGTCGGAATACTTGGGCAGTACCTCGAGCCCTGCTTCCAGCGCCACCCTGCTCTTGCCGACACCACCAAGCCCAAGCAAGGTATACAAACCGCTTTGCGATGCGATCAGACTGGTCAGTTGTTGCAGATCGCGATCGCGACCCAGCATCGGTTCGTGTACCGCACGAAGATTGGTATGTTTAATACGATCACTGAGATCGCGGTTATCGGTATCGTTAGCGGCACCGACAAAAAAGATATCCTGGCTGCCAATGCCTCTTAAATTATAGGTACCTGCCAACTCAATCAGATCTTTATCGAGCTGCTCTGCGGCTGTGGCAGAGCAGACAATCTGACCACCGTGTGCGACATCGGCCACGCGGGCGGCACGATTGGGCGTGGGTCCGTAGTAGTCGCCATGCAGTGGCTGAGCAAAGCCGGTATGAAACCCGATGCGCACACGCAGTTCACGACCATCGGGCCAGTCGGCAGCACAGAGTTCGTTATGGAATAACATCGCGGCATTGGCAGCATCGCGTGCATCGCGGTAGACAAAGTTAAAGCCATCGCCGGTACGCTTAATCAACGAACCGGCAGCACTCAGGGCTTTCAGCGCCAGCTGATCATGCAATTCAACTGCACTCTGCATGCGTAACGGTTCAGACTCCCACTGCGCTGTACTGGCTTCTATGTCCGTAAAAAGAATAGTGACGTGTCCGTCGGGCAACGGCTTTGCCTGCATATTCAGCGTACCTCCAGCGTCAAACCACTCGGCATCAACATTGAAATTCCTTTTTCAATTCAGTGACTGGGATTCATGTTCACGTTATGCATAAGGTCAAAGCCCTAAGCGCCCTCAGCCGGTTTAGCACTAAGCGCCACTGTGCTTTCACCAGCCCCCTCGGGCTGTCGAACCGGTGCCGGATGACTTCTTGAAAATTTTGGCACCACTGAAGTCTGCAGCACACCATCGGGCGATATAAAAACTCCGCGCCGGGTATTATGCTCGTGCTCTGCGGCTTCGTTAAAGTTCAGTACCGGCGCAACACAGGCGTCGGAGCCGTCGAAAATATTCTGCCACTCTTCGCGTGTGCGAGTCTTGAAGTGAGCAGCATATCGCTCACACATGTCCGCCCAGTGTTGTTGATTATTTTGTATGTCGATATCTGATTGCGGTAACCCGGCAAGTTCGACAAAACACTTAAAAAACTGCGGCTCTATTGCACCGACTGACAGGTATTTACCATCGAGCGTTTCGTAACAGCGATAAAACGGAGCACCTCCGTCGAGCGGATTGCTTTCCCGTGTCTGCTGCCACTCACCGCGCGCAAACATTTCCTGTATGAGTCCCATCATGGCGGGAACGCCTTCGATCATCGCCGCGTCCACAACCTGGCCGAGACCCGAACGCTGACGCTCATACAGCGCCGACATAACTCCGAAAATAAGAAACATCGCACCGCCACCATAGTCTGCCACCAGGTTCAGCGGCGGCACCGGCGGCTGATTTTCTCTGCCGATGGCGTGTAAAGCACCGGTGATTGCCAGGTAGTTGATGTCGTGCCCCGCCGTATGGGACAGAGGTCCGGTTTGCCCCCAGCCGGTCATCCGGCCGTAGATAAGCCCGGGGTTAGTGACATGCAGTGTGTCAGGGCCTAGCCCGATTCGCTCCATGACACCGGGTCGAAAACCCTCCAGCAGAATATCGGCGCTATCGATCAGGTGTTTCGCGTTGCCCAGCCCTTGGGGAGACTTCAGATCGAACACTACCGAACGCTTGTTGCGACGGTTTACCTGCGTCGGATCGGCGCTGGTGTTGCGACGATCAATCACGGTGACATCAGCGCCCAGATCAGCCATGAGCTGACCTGCCAGCGGCACGGGTCCTAGTGCACACATCTCTATGATGCGAAGACCTTCCAGTGGGCCGGCCATTATGTTCCTCGAAAATCGCTCGAGAGAGGAGTTTACACTTTTACGCCGGCAAATTTGAACAATACAGAAATTAGCTGACTGGCACTGCGTACTCCCGTTTTATTGATCAAACAACCCGTAGCAAAACGTAGCGTATTAACGACTCCGGCTGATTTAAAATAAACGCGAAGTTTACAAAACTTTGCCGGCTGGCTGATAAAGCCCGGCAACAAGGGGCCGTCACACGCTGATGCAAAAAGAAATCAACAAATCACCAAGTACCAACTGTGCTGTGATGGTCCTGACCGGTGTCATGCTGCTGATCACCACCCATCACGCTTCTGAGTCTGATATCTGGTCTGCTCAGTGGGTGCACATCATTGCAGACGTGCTCGCTATCTGCATGATTGCCTGCCCGTTTCTGGCGCTGCTGAAAAAAAAGTAACGCAGCCAATACGCAGGTCAATCTGCGAGGCCCTTTTCGCAGGCAAACCAATTAAGCAAAACCGGCTGCCCGCAGGCTCAGACCACGGTATACATTGTTTTATCGCTCTGGCAGATAAAGCTGCTGCCGGATCGAGTCTTCTATGCAACGCGGCTCGCAGCCTCGCAGAGATTCGTCAGCTTCTGAACCGCCTGCTCCCGACTCAGTAGTCCCAACCCGCAATCGGGGGCTGCGATCAGTCGATCCCGGTCTATATGCAGCAGTGCAGCGCGCAGTCGCTGTTCAATTTCATCGACACTTTCCACCCGGCTTTTTGCAATGGCCACGACACCCAGAATGGCGGTTGTTTTTGTGAGCCCTTCGAGCAGTTTGAGGTTGTTGGGTCGATGCGCATCTTCAAACGACACAGCATCAATACTGGAATAATCCACCGCATCGACCAGCTGGTTATAAGCGTCCTGATCGGCTTTGGGGTAATTCGGATGATCCAGTCGATCAGGGTAGCCGCAGCACATATGCACGGTTCGAACGATGTGAGCAGGACAGCCGTGAAAAGCCCTTTCAAGATTGTCGAAGCCGTACTTCAACGCCTCTTCGGGTTTACGGGCAAACAGGGGTTCATCTATCTGAATGTGAATGCAGCCTGCATCAGCCAGCGCGCGCACCTCTTTATTGAGCGCATCAGCGATATCGGCCCCCAGTTTTTCGGGGCTTTCATAATAGCTGTTGGCGTTGGTATCGGTCACCGTCATGGGGCCGGGCATCGTTACCTTGACCGGCTTGTCGGTAAACTGCTGCGCACGCTTCCATTCGTCGGTCATGAACAACCGGCCAACGGACACAGGCCCGACGATTGTCGGCAGCTGCGCTGAATAAGTGCCGCCACGCAATTCTTTTTCAGTGAGATTGGTAAAGTCAAACCCGATCAGGTGCCGGCAGTGGTAATGAATATAGTTTTCGCGCGGTATTTCTCCGTCGGTCGGTATGTCGACTCCAGCATCGAGCTGATCGTTCAGCGCCTGCTGCACTCCGCGGGTAATGACTTTTTCAGCATCGGGCCCCAATGCCTGCATTGCCGCCTCCCAGTGTTGTGTCGGGTCAGCTGTGTCCGGGCCGGCAGGCAGATTAAACCAGTCGGGTAATGCCACAAAGTCCGGTTTGGGGTACGCACCGATGCAGGTAGTCTGGAGTGCCATGGTTTTGATCTGCCAAAAAGAAGCCCGATACGCAGATTAGCGGTAATACCGTGGTGATTAAAGGCGATTCTGCCGAATCCGCTGCCGGCTACCACCTGCCACATCGCTCACGCACACTTTCAGCCAGCACTCGATCAAAATTTCCACCCCCGATCCATAAGGCTTCTTCCGTTCAGGCAGGGAAGATCCAATTGATTCGAATTGTAAATTGGGCTTGACATCATTTTTTGTCATGACATAATCTCTTTCATGTCATGACACATTAATTGCATGATCAGCACTAAGCCGGCGAAGGCCGGTTATCCATAGAAACAGATCAAACGGAGTAATGCGGTATGAATCTCTCTTCAGGTAAAACGAAAATTTTCCACCGAACCAGGCTGGCCACCGTGCTGCCGGCATTGTTGTTGATCGGCTGCGGCTCGGGCAGTGACACCAATGTGGACAATTTGCTGAATAACGACGGCACTGGTCCAATGTCACAAGTCAGTGTTCGGGTTGATCTTCCGGGGCGTATTACCAATCTGAACGAACAACTGGTGGTACAAGGCACCGTCAGCGGCTTAACCAGTGAGCTGACTGCCTCGTCTTCACAGCAATACAACGGTACCTATCAGTTGCCGTTTAATGTGGAACATACCATTCACTTATCTATCAGACGCCGCAGCGATAATCTATTGCTGGGTACCGCAGTACAGAAACAGCTCGCGTCAACTTCGGCGATCAATGTGTATTTTCCTGAACAGAATATCGACATGAGCATTGACTCCGACGGAGATCAGTTCAGCAATATACGTGAGCTGGAAGACGGGTCGGATCCATACGGTCGCAACGGTGACTATGATGCCGACGGAACACCCGATTCAGTTGATACCGACGATGATAATGACGGTGTTGCCGATAGCAACGATGCATTCCCCTACAATCCGGGTGAAAGCGTGGACACCGATCAGGACGGCATCGGCAATAACAGCGATCCGGATGATGACAACGACGGTGTGGACGATCACCTGGACACCTTCCCGCGTGACAGCTCAGAGTACGTTGATACTGATGGCGACGGCATCGGCAACAACGCCGATCCCGACGATGACAACGACGGTATCTCCGATGAAAACGACTCCAACCCGCTGGATGCACAAAGCGGCTTTGACACCGATGGAGACGGCATAAGTGACTCGCTCGACCCGGACGATGACAACGATGGCGTGATCGACAGAGATGATGCTTTTCCGCTTAACGATGCGGAATCGCTGGACACCGACTCTGACGGCATTGGTAACAATGAAGATGATGACGATGATAACGACATTACTCACGACCTGGCAGACCCGGCACCGTTAAACCCCAACATCACTGGCCGCGAAGACTCGGACTCGGACGGCGTGCCTGACATTGAAGATCATTTTCCACTGGACAGCTCGGAGTTTAATGATCAGGACGGTGATGGCATCGGTGACAACGCAGACCCGGATGATGACGGCAACGGCATACCCGACAACCAGGAAAATGCCATGGCGATTATCCCCCGCACCAATCGGGCACCGACACTCGATGGTGTATTCAGCTGGAGCGAGTGGAGACAGGCGGCACGTTGTGACAACAAGGGTAACTACTTAAGCATTAGTCATTTATTGCGCGACTCGGCGGGCGACGAAATTGAAAGTCGCTGGAGCTGGTCGAACTCCAACTGGCGTGCGATGCATGACGGCACTTATCTTTATATCCTTGCCAGTGTTCGCAACGAACCTTTCTACGAGCGTTTTAATGACTAGACGGATGCATGGAATGACGACGGTGTAGAGATCTATCTGGATACAGGCAATGAAAAAGCCCTCACATACGACAGTAACGACTACCAGAAGGTATATACATTTGCTGGAAGCTCGGCCACCGGAAGCAGCTCTTCAAACAGCATGCAAACTTCGTTTGCCACCAGTCGCAACTTCAGTAACAGTGATGCCACCTGGTCTTATTATGAGATCCGGATCAAACTGAGCTCCATCAATCTGCCGATCGGTCAGCGCTTCGGATTTGACATCCATATCAATGATGATGATGACGGTGGTGATCGTGATACCAAATGGGCCTGGTATGCGCCATCGGGTAACGACACTTCATGGCAGAACCCATCATTGTTCGGTCAGGCAATACTTGCCCCTGATGTCGGTTACTACGACTAAGCGGGTAGCAACACAAAGATCAACGTTCTCCGTTGTTTGGTGATTAAGGGGGCTCTGCCCCCTTTTTTTTTACTGCACTCCGCAATAATTACACAGACAAAGAAGCACCGTTATCACTCTGCGTGATGCCAAGAATTTTCGGCACCGCGGCTTTCACCCACTCTTCCGGCTTCATACACTGAGCCGCCTGTGCACCAAAGCAGCTCTCAAGCATTTCGGTATGGATTACACCGGGGTTCAGTGCAACGGTTGTCATCGAAGACGGCAGATCTTCAGCCAGCGCTTTAGTGAGTCCCTCCACTGCAAATTTACTGGCACAATACGGTGCGACCTGCGCAGACACCGATCGCCCCCAGGTGCTGCTGAAATTGACAATCACGCCACCGCCATTGTCGATCATCGGCGGGCAGAATTGCCTGATCACATGGAACACCCCTTTGATGTTCACATCGATTACGCGGGAAAACTCATCCGGCGGTACGTCCCATAACGCAGCGTTTGCGTGAATCACACCGGCGTTATTCACGACAACATCCGGCACCCCGACAGTATCAAGAACATTTTCTTTCCATCGCTCAACCGATGCATCATCTGCAATATCTGCCACACTGAAAGCGTGATCCGGGAATTCGGCACTCAGTTGTGCAATCTGCTTTTTACTGCGCCCGGCACCTGCGACATGATGCCCCTGTTCAATGAATGCCTTCGTCATTGCGAATCCCAGCCCGCGAGTGACTCCGGTAATGAGTATTTTTTTCTGCGCCATCTTGATTTCAGCCGGTAAAGGATGTGAAGATTGTCGCACTGGCACCGCTTAAAGAGAAGCAGGTGCTGCGCATAAGCGCTACAGGCGCAATAGTACCCCGGCCTGCAAAAGGCTATTCAGTGCGCCACTCTGTTCATCAACTCTGCAGCTAAACAGCTAACCGGGATTATTCAAAAGGATTCGACGTTCACAGGAAATCCGGCGCTGTATAGACACACTGTTATTTTTGAATAACGGTGCCCGTTAGTGGCCTGGAACTGTATACATAGTATTCCGCTAATAGTTACCTGTCGCCTGATGAAGGCGCTACTTCTAAGGACAGCTGATAGTCAAGCGGGTACCTTTACCAGTAACCACCGGCATTGATCTGATGGTCAGCAGTGCATCCTTGTCTGCAGTGACTGATCCGCTGGCGACTACCGAACCGCGTCCGCTATCTACCGCCTGATAGCGGCATTTCTGACCGGGCTGCACTCTGAACTGCTGTGTGCGACGCGGGGTGATATCAGCAGTCTGTTTACCTTCCAATGAGCGAATAGAGATTTCATAACGGCCGGGCTGATCAACAATCGACGATGCAAAGCGGGTATGAGGTGTCGCCCACTCAAGGTTCATGTTGTAAGTATCTTTGCCGGTATCGGCCGGCACCACCCGGCTGGAACCACTGGCGTTTTGAATGGCTGGAAAGCTCAGGTTGAGTGGATACTTATAGGGAAAATGCTCGTTATAACCAAAACCAAACAACGACTCGATGACTGCCGCAAAACCAACCCAGGTATGGCCCACCTGATCTATGATGGCTGTGTAACCGGTATTGCCTTGAGTTAACGCCTGAACAAACGGCTTGCCCTGCGACTGCCATTCAATCACATCATCCAGCTTGCCGTGCAGTGTCATCAGAAAGCCCATATTCTCACCACGACGTGCAACCAGTTGTTGCTGATGGTTCATCCAGTCCCACACACCGACATTGACGTTTTTAATGGCATTACTATACGGCCCCCGGTTAACCACTGGCAGGTTGCGCGATTTTGCCCCCCAGACCTTTACCAGCTCCTCACCGAAGCGGGTGCTTTTTGCGTAATCAGTCATCGGCTGGTTTGCATAGACACCGGTAATCACAGAGCCATATCTCATGGCCAATGCAAGTAAACCCGAAGCGCCCATTGAGTTACCGGAACCATAGATGCGATTCACATCAACATTCAATGAGGCTGCAACTCGACCAACCGCCCGCATGACGCGCTGCTCGGTGAAGTTTTCAATCTGGCCTGACGATGGAGCTGAATCAGAATTGCGATAATCGTGACTGTTTGAATAGCCATACCACCACGAGTGCGCAGCACCGACACCCGGGCCGGGGTCTGCAGGAAAGATCTGAATCACCTGCCAACCGTACGGCGACTCTGGTGCAAACTTGTGGTGCCCGTAGTAGGCATGCAGTTCGATAAATAGCGGGTACTGTTTCTTAGGGTCATAGCGACTGGGCAGCGATACAGCATAGTTATAGGCATACCCGTTAAAAGTCGGGTTCCAACGCAGGTAGTCCATAAATTGTGTATAGATACGCCCCTTACCCTGATTGGCACTCACTGTGAGCACATCTACCGGTGATGCAACACTTTCAGTCAATGGCGTAGTCATACTCATGAGGGATCTTTCACGTCCACCACGCACATTGGTCACCGCATAATAGGCGGTCGTGGCATCACCGGGTTGAGTGGTGTAAACGAACAGACCGGTATTATCATCAAGGGGTTCGGCCAGATCACTTATCACAAAGTGATCGGGTACAAAATCACCACCATGCACATTCACTGAGGTATTGTTACCCAATGCCCCCCAGCGACCGGTTAATCGAGTGGCACTGGACAAATTAGATACCGTTATCGGCTGTGTATGCCGGTATACGTGGTAACCATCATCAGGTGCGGTTTCAAGCCAGGTTAAAAAGGTTTGTCCGGAGCGATGAAAAGCCTTGATGCGCCCGTTGACAATAACATTGGCCGGGCGCGTGATCACGGGTTCCGATGCAGCGGAAGAACCACTTGTTGTCGTCGTACGTGCAGGGCTCTGACTGATAGCCGGAGTCACTGCCGCGGTTGAACTGTTGTTAGTCGTGTTTGCAGCAGGCGGGGTGCGTGTTGCCTGCGATGGCATTGACTGAACAGCCGGGCCATCTCCAATGGTAATCATCACCACAGCAGGCCTGCCCTCAGCCCCTTTGTTATCGGATATCACATAGCTGAAGGTATCGGCGGTGGTCGGCCCACCATAGTGTGTGTAGGAGATGCGGCCCTTAGCGTCTATGCCCAGGTAGCCGTTCATCGCTTCACTCGAAATGTACATGCTGCTGATACTGAGGGTACCGTCCGGATCACGGTCATTGGCCAGAACATCAATGACCACGGTACCCGCTTCAGCCACCCTGCTGCTATCGGGCTTCAACACCGGCGCCTGATTGGCCAACACGGCAGAATGCCCCAGCACTAAGGCGATAAACAACAACAAACGAGCGGCGGACAGATTCATTGAAATACCAGCAAGAGGTGACGGTACAACACGCAGTCAGCATTCAGTCGATCGGCACTGCCGCGTATTTCCAGTTAAAACGACAATAAATCATCGTGCCAAGATAAAGGAATTCAGTGGAACGCGGCACCGCCGACCGGCGCTGATCGTTCCGGCAGCAGAGCCACTACGCTGACGCGCAGCCGATCGGCTGGATTGGGGAGAAAACGCTGAAAAAAACCGGACTAATCGAGCAATTCGTCGTCGGGGTCGTCACACACCACAGCTGCCAGATCAGCGGCTGCCTGCCTCAGTCGATCGATGTGGCCGCGGGCAACTTCCATCGTCAGGCGGGCCGATGGTCCATGCACCGCCAGGCTCGACATCATTTTACCCTCGGTGTTCAGTACCGGCACTGCCACCGCCAGCATACCGTGGATGAACTCCTGATCATCTTCTGCAAACCCCTGTACCCGTATGCGCTTGATGTCGTCGAGCAAAGCCTGAGGATCTGTTTTTGTATTCGGCGTGTTTTGCGCAAGATGCAGCGACTTCACCATTCGCTTTACCTTTGACGCTGACAGTGAGCTGAGATACAGCTTGCCACTGGCTGTGCAATGAAAAGGCACAGTTGAACCGATAGGAAGCTCCACCCGCAGCGGCCAGTGGGTTTCGACCCGCTCGAGATACACCATGCCGTCATCCGACGGGATCGCGAGGTTGCAGGTTTCACCCAGATCACGCGCCAGGTTATTCAGAATTGCCATGCGCACTTCGCGCCCGGTACCCGACGACAGGATACCCACAGACAGGCTCTTGAGACGCGGCCCCGGCGTGTAAGAGACGCTGTCTATTTCTTTTTGCAGAAAACCTGCGGCCGTGAGCGTGGTCAAAATGCGATGCAGCGTCTGCTTCGGCAGATCGACTTTTTTGCCGATCGTAAAAGCAGTGACCGGCGTTGAGTGCGAGACCACCTCTTCAAGAACAATCAGCGCGCGTAAACTACGGGTTGACAGCTCATCGGTACGGTCAGACATTGGCAATCTCGGCTTCTAACGGGACGATAAATCTCACTAGTACGTTTTAACACAACATGAATGTCAGGTAAACCTCTATCGTGGCAAAATAGCGCCCGCATGAGCGATGACGCGACTGGCAAGATCATGCGCGCTGCTAACGGCATGGTGAATATCACTTCCGGCAAGACGCGCGGCAAGATAGCCACCATTGAAACTATCGCCGGCGCCGGTGGTGTCGACCACCTCAGCCACCGCTGCCAGCGCACCGCTTTGCAGCGCTTCACCATTAGAAAAGACCAATGGCCCCTCTTCACCACGCTTGATGATCAGTTCCGGCATCTGAACGTTCAATAAGCGCTCGACCACCTGTTTCTCACCAGTTTCGCCAAACAGCGCAAGTTCATCGTCGAGTGAAGGCAACCCGATGTCGGTCACTGACCACAGTCGCATAACCCAGTCGCGTGCCACCTCGACACTCTCCCAGAGACGCGGGCGATAATTCGAATCAAAAACCACACAGCCACCTGCCTGTCTGAATTGCTGCAGAAAAGTAAAAAAGGCATCGCGCGCCTCAGGCTGCATGATCGCGAGTGTGATGCCACTGGTGTAAATGACATCCTGCGTGGCCAACGAGTCCGGGGTGAATCCGGACTCCGGCAGCATCAGGGTTCGCGCGGCCGATTCAGAGCGCCAGTAGCGAAACGTACGCTCGCCGGTCTCATCGTTTTCAATTAAATAAATACCCGGAAGACGCTCGGCATGCCTGCCGACCAAACCGGTATCTATCTGCTCGGTGCTCCAGGCCGCGAGCATCCGCTCAGATATATCATCTTCACCAATCACGGTCACAAATGAAACGTCATGCAGGTTTGAACGCGCAATATAGGTTGCTGTGTTCAGTGTGTCTCCGGCGAACGCACTGGCAAAGCTGCTTTCACCATTCGCCTTAAGCTCGACGAGGCATTCACCAACACAGGCGATGCGCTTTCCTGACGATGCACCCGGGGCATTTGATACGGACATATGTACTGGCTCTTTAATCAAAATGAATACGACTAGTTTACCCCAACTCGCACTGTCTTCCCGGATGCAGCAGAGCGCACAAACCCCGGACAAACCGATGAACCTGCTTTCGGGTAAACTGATCACACCACAGGCAACTGACTCCCGGGACCATCGGCCGAGTATGACCATTGACTTTGAACGAGTACCGGACATTCACGACGTACAGGCTGCTTACCGCCGCGTGCAGAGTGTTGTTCGTAAAACACCACTGCTTGAAAATCCGCTGCTGAACAAGTCCATCGGTAAAAGAATACTGGTCAAGGCGGAATGCCTGCAGGTAACCGGTGCATTTAAATTTCGCGGCGCCTGGTCAGCACTTTCATCATTATCCGATGAAGAGCGTTCTCACGGGGTACTTGCCTACTCTTCCGGCAACCACGCGCAGGCGGTTGCCTATGCCGCCGCACTTCACAACACCGCCGCCACTATTGTGATGCCACAGGATGCCCCGGCGCTGAAAATAGCCAACACCGAAAAATATGGCGCTGAGGTCATTTTATATGACCGTGCAGGTGGCGAAGATCGTGAGGCGCTGGGACTGGCAATAGCGAAAGAACGCGGCAGTGTGCTGATCAAACCCTACGACAACACTCAGGTGATTGCCGGCCAGGGAACCTGCGGGCTTGAGATTGCGCAACAGGCAACACAACTGGGTGTAGAAGAGGCGGAGGTACTGGTATGTTGCGGCGGCGGTGGGTTAACGGCTGGTATCGCGCTGGCAATGGCCAGTGAAGCACCGGGTTATCGCGTCAAGCCGGTAGAACCGGAACACTACGACGACGTGGTGCGCTCACTGGTGTCAGGCAACAGAGAATCTGTCAGTACCACGGAGACCTCTATTTGTGATGCGGTAGTAACCCCGTCACCCGGAGCGCTGACTTTCCCGATTCTCAAATCGCTTTGTACCCATGGTTATACCGTGAGTGATCAACAGGCACTCAACGCAATGAAAGTGGCTACCGAGGCATTCAAGCTTACCGCCGAACCCGGCGGTGCAGTCGCACTGGCCGCAGCACTCAACCACACAGACCAGATAAATGCCGACACGGTTATTTGCGTGTTGTCGGGCGGCAATGTTGACGCTGCGATGCTGGCTAAAGCCTGCGGATAAATCACAACAGATAGATCACAACACAAATCGCCCTGCCCTACACTGTAGTGTGAGTCTTCTGTTTACACTGAAGTGTGTTGTTTGCAACTTTTGCGCGCAATGTACAAACGAAGCCCGATGCGTGAGCGCGGATAATCGCAGTATAACCACCACGCTTACGCGTCGAGCTTGCTTAAAAAGCCACAACTCATCATCGTTTACCACGCCGCTTGCAGAACTGCTAATACATAAACAACCCGGGGCTGCTCAACGCAGTCTACATTTTTTGATCATCAGGCAACCAATGGTTAACGATGAGACCGGAGCAGTA
Source organism: Chromatiales bacterium (assembly GCA_020631335.1). Taxonomy (GTDB): domain Bacteria; phylum Pseudomonadota; class Gammaproteobacteria; order Granulosicoccales; family Granulosicoccaceae. The sequence goes on along the minus strand of JAHDHK010000019.1, from coordinate 7,235 downwards.
AATACTCGCCGACTAACCCATCACTGATTCGTAAAGCGCTCTGGTATTTTCCGCTGTCATCTCCAACGGGTTACCACCGACACTCGGGTCACGCAGCGCAGAGTCTACCAGTGCATTGATATCAGGGTTCTTCACACCGAGTTCAGACAAGGTTCCGGGAATAGCAAATGACTCGTTGAAGTCATCGACAAACTGACAGAAGCCATCAAACCCGCCATCGATATCAAGATACGCTGCAACGAGATTAAAACGCTCACGGATGGCCGGTTCATTGAACTTTAACACCGACGGCATAAACACCGCGTTTGTCGTGCCATGATGGGTGTGATGCACTGCGCCTATCGGATGACTCAGCGCGTGAATTGCACCCAGACCTTTCTGGAATGCCGTGGCCCCCATGGAGGCAGCACTCATCATATTCGCACGGGCAACCAGATTGCCGCTGTCTGTGTAGGCGACTGGCAGGTTGTCTTTCACCAGTTTCATCCCTTCCAGTGCGATGCCCTGGCTCATGGGATGATAGTGAGGGCTGGAATACGCTTCCACACAATGGGCAAATGCATCAAGCCCGGTACCTGCAGTGATAAATTTTGGCATACCGACGGTAAGTTCAGGATCGCAGATCACGACCACCGGCAGCATCTTCGGATGGAAAATAATCTTTTTTTCGTGTGAATCGGTGTTAGAAATCACACTGGCCCGACCTACCTCTGAACCGGTTCCCGCGGTAGTCGGCACCGCAATCACCGGAGCAATGGCATCTGCGTCGGCACGCGTCCACCAGTCACCGACGTCTTCGAAATCCCAGATCGGACGACTCTGACCCGCCATAAAGGCAATGACTTTACCGAGGTCCAGCCCCGACCCGCCGCCGAAAGCAATCACACCGTCGTAACCACCCTCGCGATAGACCTGCACGCCTTCTTCGGCGTTTTTGTCATTCGGGTTGGGATCAACTTCGGAAAATATCGCACGGCCAAGTCCACCCTGCTCCAACAGGTTCAGGGTATTCTGAGTGATATCCATATCTGCCAGGCCGCGGTCAGTCACCAGTAGCGGCTTTTTGATTCCGGCTGACTGGCAGGCATCAGCAAGTTCGCTAATTCGTCCTGCGCCAAAGCGAATCGCTGTAGGGTAAGACCAGTTTCCTGTGAGCGTCATTGTTTCTGTTTTCTTGTAGAGTAGTTAGTGATCGTAAGTGACAGGTAAATACACTAAGCGCGTTCGAAGCCGCGCTCGATTTCCCACTGAGTCACTGCGCTATCAAAACACTGTTGTTCCCACTCAGCACAACGCGTGTAGTGATCTATTACGTCATCACCCATGGCTTCACGCAACATTGAGGCATCTCTAAACAGTTCGAGTGCCGAGCGTAGTGTGTTCGGTATTTCGGGTACGGTATCGTCGTTATAAATATCACCCGACACCGGGTCAGCCAGTGACAGGTTGTCTTCGATGCCTTTTATCCCTGCAGCAATCAACGCGGCCTGTGCAAGGTAGGGATTCACATCAGAGCCGGGTATGCGACATTCCACACGCACTGATTTAGTGCCGTCACCACACAAACGAAAGCCGGCAGTGCGATTATCGACAGACCAGGCAGTTTTAGTCGGTGCAAAAGTACCCGTCATAAAGCGCTTATAAGAATTGATGTAGGGTGCCAGAAACACCGTATATTCTGCCGCATAGTGAATCATACCTGCCATAAACTGCCGCATGGTCTCCGACATACCATACTTTCCATTGGCATCGAAAAACGCGTTGCTGCCATCTTTCCATAACGACAAATGGATATGACTGGCACTACCGACCTTTTCACTATGCCATTTGGGTAGAAAGGTTGCAGCGTGTCCCTGCTGCCACGCTATCTCTTTGGTAGCGTGTTTGGCAATGGTGTGATGATCGGCACAGGCCAGTGCATCACCATAGCGGATGTTCAGTTCCTCCTGACCCGTTTCCGCTTCACCTTTGGAGTTTTCCACCGGTATGCCGGCACCGTATAAGCCATTGCGCAAACGACGCATTACCGGCTCTTCTTTGGTGGTTTGTAAAATGTGGTAGTCCTCGTTATAGCCGCTGATCGGCTCGAGGTTCATATACCTGCCCTCACGCAGGGTTTCCAGGGAATCTTTAAACAGAAAAAACTCTAGTTCTGTTGCCATCATTGCACTGAACCCGAGCTCGCCCAGCCTTTCGATTTGTTTTTTCAGTACTGCTCGCGGTGAATGCGGCACCGGCTGGTGGGTATGATGATCGAGAATATCGCACAACACCATTGCCGTGCCTTCAAGCCAGGGCAACACCCGCATGGTGGTTAAGTCGGGCTTCATGATGTAGTCACCATAACCGGACTCCCAACTGGTAGAGGCATATCCGTCAGGCGTGCCCATTTCTATATCGGTAGCCAGCAGGTAGTTACAACAGTGAGTTTCCTCCCAGGCACTGTCGAGAAAATTTGCAACGTGGAATCGCTTACCCATCAGCCGCCCCTGCATATCCACCAGACACACCAGTACCGTGTCAATGGTGCCGTCGGCAGCCGCAGTTTTCAGCGCATCAAGGTTTAGCAGACCAGTCATGCATTACACTCAATTGGTAAAAGTAAAAATAACTCACCCTGCCAGTCAGGGTGAGTTATACAGACAGTGATATCTGCCGGCGATTTCTATCCGTAGCGATAGGGGCGACCGGCTTTCTGCATATCATCATTATACTTGCGGAAGATTTCCACTACTTTTGCTTTGGTTTCCGATTCAGCGGCGATTTCATCCCAGAACTTCACGGCGGCTGTTTCCACCTGTGCCCACTCATCATCAGGAATAGTGGTCAGCTTCATTTTTGTGCCGTTGACACGCAGGTCGGCTTCTCCACCCCAGTACCACCACTGACGATAGTAATGGCTTTGCTCCATACACACCGTCAACAGCTCTTTCAGATGTTCCGGCAGTTCTTCCCACCTTTCCATGTTGGCGAAAAAGTGACCGATCCATGCACCGGAAATATTATTCGTGAGGAAGTAGTCTGTCACGTCGGCCCAGCCGACGGTGTAGTCTTCGGTAATACCGGACCATGCGATACCGTCGAGCTCTCCGGTTTGCACAGCCACTTCAATGTCTTCCCACGGCAGCGTGACCGGAACCACACCGAATTGCGACAGGAACCGGCCGGCCGTTGGAAAGGTAAAGACACGTTTGCCCTTGAGATCGGCAAGAGAATTTATCGGATCTTTAGTCGCAAAGTGACACGGATCCCAGGCACCGGCCGAAATATGCTTCACCCCGACCTTACTGTATTCGGCATCCCAGATTTCGTTCAGACCGTACTGATTGAACAGTACCGGCACATCGAGCGAATAGCGGCTGCCAAACGGGAAGTAACCACCGAATACCGTCACCTCGGTTGGTGACGCCATGGAATCATCGTCAGACTGCACTGCGTCTATCGTGCCGCGCTGCAGTGCCTGAAACAGTTCTCCTGTCGGTACCAGCTGATCGGCAAAGAACAGTTCAATTTCCATTTCATCGCCGGCAATCTTATTGAACTTATCAATCGCCGGTTTGACCACATGCTCTGCCAGCGCAGTACCGGCATAGGTCTGCAGTCGCCACTTGATTTTTGACTGAGCGATGGCTGGTGCTGCCAGCGCGCCAGCGGCGGGTACTGCAAGTGCTGCCTTCTTTATAAATGATCGTCTGTCAGTCATTGTGCTTTCCTCAGTAGACTGTTACCGCCTGTTATTTGCCGTAGACGGTTTCCGGCAGCCATAGTGCTATTTGTGGAAACACCATGACCAGAGTGAGTGCCAGTACCATCACCATTACAAACGGAATAATCGAGCGGTAGATATCGATCAATGTAATTTCCGGCGGTGACATGGCACGCATTAAAAACAGGTTATAACCAAACGGAGGTGTCATATAGGCTACCTGCGTGGTAATGGTATAAAGCACGCCGTACCAGATCAGATCAAAACCGAGTGCACCTACCAGCGGTATGTATAACGGTGCGACGATTACCAGCATGGCGGTATCGTCGAGAAAAGTCCCCATGGCAATAAAGCTCAGCTGCATCAGGATAAGTATCATCCACGGCGACAGCCCGAGCTTTTCAGTAAACAGGCTTTCTATCGCCTTGACTGCCCCGAGCCCATCGAACACTGCACCAAAAGCCAGTGCCGCCAGTATGATCCACATAAACATGCAGGTGATACCCAGGGTGTTTTTCAATGAAGTATCGAATACCTTAAAGGTCATACGACCCTTCAGCACCGCAGCCACAAAAGCGGTGATTGCACCGATGGCAGAACTTTCTACCAGTGACGTCCAGCCTTTGACAAAAGGCACCATCATCGCAAAGAAAATTGCCAGCGGCAGCAGCCCGGCCAGTAGCAAACGGTATTTTTCAGCTTTGGGCAGGTCGCGTTCCTGCGGTGGCAGCACCGGACCCAGCGCAGGATTGAGTTTGCAGCGAACCGCTATATAGATAACAAACATTGCGGCCATCATTAAGCCCGGTATCACGCCTGCCAGCCATAACTGCCCGACCGGTTGCCGCGCTATCATGGCGTATAACACCAGCACTACAGACGGCGGCACCAGAATACCCAGTGAGCTGCCGGCCTGCACGACGCCGGTGACCATGCGTTTGTCATAGCCTCTGCGCAGTAACTCCGGTAACGCGATCGTCGCCCCGATCGCCATACCGGCCACTGACAATCCGTTCATTGCTGAAATCAGGACCATTAAGCCGATAGTGCCGATGGCCAGCCCGCCACTGATGCCACCCATCCAGACATGAAACATACGATAGAGGTCATCGGCAATGCCGCTCTCGGACATGATGTAACCCATAAACACAAACATCGGCACAGTCAGCAGCGGATACCAGCGCATGACTTTAATGCCCTGTGCAAAGGCGATATCGAAACCACCACGCTCCCCCCATAGCAACAGTGCCGCCACCACGGCAACAAATCCGATAGCACCAAACACCCGCTGCCCGCTGAACAGCAGCACCATCATCGAGGCAAACATCAAAAGCGCGATCATTTCGTAGCTCATGCTTATGCTGCCTCGCCACGAATACGCAGAATATCTTTAAACAATTCAGACAACGCCTGCAACAGCATCATAAAAATGCCTATGCATAACACTGCCTTGATCGGCCACAAGTAGGGCCGCCAGATAGTACGACTGCGCTCGAGTGTACCCGGTGATTCAGTACCTGTTGCAAGACCGACAAAAAACCCGAGCGCATCAGAACCGAAATAACCCAACGAATAAGCGGTTGAGCCCAGCGCACCCCATAAAAGCACAATGAGATACACCAGCAGGCAAATTACAGTAATCGCATCAGTAATGGCTTTTCGCTTTACCGACCAGTTGTCGTAGAACAGATCCATGCGCACGTGCGACCCCATTTGCAGGGCATAGGGACCACCGAGAATAAAATACGCCACCATCGCAAACTGCGCAGCCTCAAGCGTCCACAGCGATGGCTGATCACCGAACTTGGTAATAATCGACCACAGCAATATCAGCATCATTGCGAAAATGCCGTAGGTCATGATGCGACCGACACCACGGTTGAATGCATCAATGGCCTTGATATACCCGCGCATCAGCTTCATGTGCGCACCTGCCCGGGCGTTGCAGTGCCAAGCGTTAACAAGGCATCACTCAGCCAGCGACTCAACTGTTCAGCCATTGCACGGCAGGCCGACTCATCGGAGATCAGATCATTGCGAACCTCGAGCATCACATTGGGTATTTGCGCGGGTATGGCGTGTAACTTCAGGGTATGGGTAACGCCATCGTGCGCACCGTAGGGCTGATTACGCTGTATGTTGTAACGACTCACGGCGGACGTATCGGCAAGCATGGCATCAGCCAGTCGCGTGTCATCGTCATGTAATACGCCTATTTCCACATCACGAGCCACACCGTTATACACCGGTGTAAAGCTGTGTATGGTCACCAGTACCGCAGGCGCATGTTGCGCCAGCACACTGGCAACCCGGGCAACAAATGGCCGGTAGTAGCGTTCAGTCCGGGTGTGCCGCTGCTCGGCATCCAGATTACTGTTGCCGGGCACCCGGTATTTTTCACTGTGTTCGATCATTGCACCGGCAGACGTCGGGGGGCGGTTGAGATCGTAGATCAGGCGCGACACCGTCCCCGCTACCAGCACCGCGTCCAGCGTGTCGGCCAGAAAGCGGGCGGTACTCATTGCACCCGGATCCCACGCAATGTGGCTGCGGGCAATGTCGTCGGTCAAGCCAAGCCGGGTGTATTCGGCAGGTATCGTGGCGCTGGCGTGCTCGCACACCAGTACTATCCGGTGTGTGCCTGGCGCATTGTATACCTCAACGGTATTTTCCGACATTGATGCTTGCTGTTGCTTCCCCATGTAAAGTATTCTTCAGAGCAGTCACTTCTGTCAACAGATTTACATTCGAGGAACTCTTGACGCTCACCGTCGCCGAACAGCTGCGCGAACACAGCGACAGGCTCACCCGCCTTGAGCGCCAACTCACCGATGTGATTCTGCAGAACTACCCGGTGTCAGGGCTCGGGTCGATCACCAGTCTGGCGCAGACGGCCAACGTATCAACTCCCACCGTCGCCCGGCTGGTGCAAAAGCTCGGCTTTGATGGCTACCCCGACTTTCAGCGCGCCTTACGCAAAGAGCTCGATGAAACTATCTCGAGCCCGTTAACCAAGCGTGAACGCTGGGTAGATGACGCGCCGGATGAACATATCCTTAATCGCTTTACCAAAGCGGTCATAGACAACATCAGCCAGTCACTGAGTGAAGTCGACCCGAAAGACTTTGACCGGGCCTGCGATCTGGTCTCCGACACCAACCGGCAGATATTCGTGGTCGGCGGACGCATCACCCGCACCCTGGCCGACTACTTCTTTCTGCACCTTCAGGTCATACGTGATCAGGTTACTCATGTGGCGTCTAACTCCAACGCATGGCCACACTACCTGCTGGAGGTGAATAAAGGCGATGTAATTGTGATATTCGATATTCGCCGTTATGAAAACTCGACACTGCGACTGGCTGAGATGGCGGTGGAACGCGAAGCCGAAATCATACTGTTTACCGATCAATGGACTTCTCCGGTGGCACAGCATGCACAACTTACTTTCCGCAACCGAATATCCGCCCCTTCAGCGTGGGACTCTAACGTCAGTGTGATGTTATTAGCCGAAACACTGATTGCCCAC
>JAHDHK010000305.1 GCA_020631335.1 Chromatiales bacterium | reverse complement strand
GCTTGGTACCGAGCTCAATGAAGACATTGCCAACATCGACGAAATACGGCGTGAGGTCGGTATGGTGTTTCAGCAATTCAACCTGTTCCCGCACATGACTGTGCTTGAAAACTGCACACTTGCACCGATGCTGGTGCGCAGGATGAACCGCGAAGAAGCCGAGCAAACTGCAATGCAGTTTCTCGACAAGGTACGCATTCCCGAGCAGGCAGCAAAGTACCCGGGTGAACTCTCGGGTGGCCAGCAACAACGCGTGGCGATTGCACGCTCGCTGTGCATGAACCCGAAAATCATGCTGTTCGATGAACCCACATCCGCACTTGACCCCGAAATGATCTCTGAAGTGCTCGATGTGATGGTCTCACTTGCCGAAGACGGCATGACCATGCTTTGCGTCACCCACGAAATGGGATTCGCAAGGCGTGTCGCAGACAGAGTCATCTTTATGGATGAAGGAGAAATAGTGGAGCAAAATGACCCGGTCACGTTCTTCGAGCACCCCGAAAACGAACGCACACAACTGTTCTTAAGTCAGATACTGCAACACTGACTCCCGTTTTAAGTACAAAAAGAGTAAAGAAGAGAGCAACCCGATGGCTGAAAAATTTGCACTGATCACCGGCAGCGCGCAGGGCATTGGTTACGCCTGTGCCGAGGCACTTACCGAGCTTGGCTACACACCGCTGCTGGCTGACATCAATACCGACAAAGTCAATCAGGCAGCAGCACAACTTGGCCAGGGTGCAACAGCCTATACCTGCGACATGGGTAATCCCGAAGCCATCGATGAACTGTTCAACCAGATAGAATCCAGTCACGGTGCCGTCAGCGCGCTGGTTAACAATGCGGGTATCGCCCTGCCCGGTGACTTTTTTGAAACCTCGCTCGAACAGTTTCAACGGGTGATAGATGTCAACCTGACCGGCACCTACGTTGCGTTAAAGCGCGCCGCCAAAGCCATGGTCGACAACAACATAGAAGGCTCGATTGTGAATATGTCTTCCATTAATGCGGTGGTTGCAATACCGACCATCGCTGCTTACTGTGCATCCAAAGGCGGTGTGGCTCAGGTTACCAAGTCTGCCTCGCTGGCACTCGCACCGCATAACATCAGAGTGAATGCGGTAGGTCCCGGATCAATCGATACTGAAATGCTGGCCGGTGTCAATGCCAACCCCGATGCCATGAATATGGTGATGTCCCGCACGCCGTTAAAACGTATCGGTGCCCCCAGAGAAATCGCAGACGTAGTCGCTTTTTTATGCAGCGACAAAGCCAGTTATATTACTGGCGAAACTATTTACGTGGACGGCGGCCGCCTGGGTATGAACTATACCTGCTAACGGTGTACATCTGTTGTGATACAACAAAACAGTAAATCACTCCAGTAGCGGCAGTGCAGATTCCAGATCGTCGATCAGGCTTTGCGTACTTTCGAAACCGATATTAAAACGCACAAGCTGTCCGTTGTGCGTCCACCGGGTTGCTGTTCGCACGGGCTTCACTGGCAGTACCAGACTCTCGTACCCGCCCCAGCTCACACCAATGCCAAAGTGATGCAACGCTTCGACGAAACGCCGGATGCTTTGATCAGCCACAGGCTTGAACAACACAGCAAATAAACCCGCACTGCCGCTACAGCACTCTTTCCAGTACTGATGCCCCGGGCAGTCCGGCAGTGCCGGGTGAAGTACCTGATCAACCTGAGGCTGCGTTTTCAGCCAGTTGGCAACGGTAAGACCGGCCTTATTGACGGCCTGCATTCGCATCTCAAGCGTGCGCAGCCCCCGCAGCGCCAGAAACGTTTCGTGCGACCCGATTTTATCGCCATAAGACATCACACACTTGCGTATCACATCGTGAGTGGATGGCGCTTTGCTGGCTATAACCCCGAGCATGCAATCAGAGTGGCCGCAAATATATTTTGACCCTGAATACACCAGTACATCGACCCCCAGGGCCAGCGGCTGACAGAATATCGCCGTCGCCCAGGTACCATCGAGTACAGACACAATGTCAGCATCACGTGCTGCTCCGGCAATCCCCTGAATATCGGGAAATTCAAAGGTTCCGGTGCCGGGCGCTTCAAACATAACCACACGGGTACTGCGCTTAAACAAACGCTCCACCTGCACGCCAAGCCCCGGGTCAAAGAACTCGATATCAACATTTAAAGGCACCAGTACATTTTCGCAGAACGCTCTGGTATTGCCGTAGACATTGTCTGCCACCAGCAGGTGATCACCGGGTTTTACCAGTGCCTGTAGCGTCAGACTGATTGCCGCTACCCCGGATGATGTGAGTGTCACACCGCTTGCCCCCTCCAGCTCACTGAGTACATTCTCGAGTTGACAACTCGCCTCATTGCCATAGCGACCATAAAACAGCGTACCGCTTTGATATCGATTATCTCTGGCAGTTTCAAAAGCGCGGATGGTGTCGAACACCATCGTTGACCCAAGCTCTATCGGCAGATTGACATGTCGACCCTCAACCTTTGCAGGTCTGCCACCACCGACCAGCAGGTTTTTAGTTTCTTCACTCACCGCAGCTTATCTTCTATTCCAAAAATTAAGACGATCAAATGCCCTTCCCGGACAATCACCCTTTAACGCCCGAAATACGACAACAACCGGAGTCGTTAGAGCCGGTACTACAGGGATGCAGTAATGCCGCCATCGACATAGAGCGTGTGGCCGTTAACAAAGCTCGATGCTGCCGATGAAAGAAAAATCGCCGCCCCCACCAGTTCTTCTACGTTACCCCAGCGTCCGGCAGGCGTTCTCTTTTCCAGCCACGCCGAAAATTCAGGGTCGGCAACCAGTGCTGCATTCAGCGGTGTATCAAAATATCCCGGTGCAATCGCATTGCACTGTAAGCCGTGTTTCGCCCAGTCAGTGGCCATACCCTTGGTTAGATTGCCAACCGCACCCTTGGTAGCGGTATAAGGCGCGATACCCGGTCGAGCCAGTGCAGTTTGTACACTCGCGATATTAATAATTTTACCGGCTGAGCGCGGGATCATATGCCGTGCCACCGCCTGACCCACATGAAACACACTGGCAATATTCGTTTGCAGCAGCTTTTCAAAAGCATCGGCCTCGAATGACTCCAGCGGACCGCGATGCTGCATACCGGCATTGTTCACCAGAATATCAATTGAGGTACCCTGCGCCTCCAGTTGGTCGATCGCTTCGCGTACCTGAGTATGGTTTGTCACATCAAAGGCGGCAGCACTGACGCTGAACCCCTCGCCCTCAAGGTCACTTTTTGCCTGCTCGAGCTTGGCAGCATCTCTGCCATTCAGAACAATCGATGCACCGGCCTGAGCCAGACCACGCGCCAGCGCAAATCCGATCCCCTGAGAAGACCCGGTGATGAGTGCGCATTTGCCATGAAGCTGAAATAAATCCATTACGTATTGATACCTGCTGGAATTGATACTGCAATATTCTACATGGTGGCACAGTGCACCACACAGTACTTTCCGGTCGAACCATTACCGCTACAGCCATCTACACCATCACCGGCCTGACTCAGGTATGCTGAATGACACGGGTATCGTGGAGTGCGGCTGAGTTGCGAACTTTGCAGACTAACCAACCTCCAAACCGTAACAGGGTCCGGATTTCCGGTACACCGTGCGGTATACCCCTACCGCAGAACCAACAACACGGCTACCGGTAAGCCGATTGACTGTCTCTCCTGTACAGACAACCCGACACAACATTTCAGCGGAAAACATATGATGACCAACCCTGCCACCGCTATCCGGCACTCCATACTCGGTGCACTTGTCGCTGATGCTGCAGCACTAGGCCTGCATTGGCTGTATGACCAGAGTCGCGTCGCACAACTGGCAGGTGACACGCCCGAATTCACGACAACAACAGAATCGGACTATCAGGGCGTACCTGCCTACTTTGCACATGCAGCCAAATCGACAGGTGACTTCTCACAATACGGTGAGCAGGCCATGGTGATGCTGAAATCACTGGCAGAAAACAGCGTTTATCAAAAAAGCCACTACGAACAAACTTTTCGCGCCACATTCGGCTACGGCGGCAGTTATGTCGGCTACATTGACCGACCTACGCGCGATACCCTCGATACCATTGCCGGCGCCGAAGAAGATGCCATCGCCAGCGCAAAAGCGCAGCCTTTCCCCGGTACACCCGCAGATCAGCAGGCCATGATCAACAAGGTGCTGGCAAACCTGCGGCAGCACAAAGGCGCTGCATTGCAAAAGTCAGTCGAAGAGGCAGTCAGGATTACACACGACGACGATGCCATGGTTGAATATGCGTTATCACTGATCGAGCCTTTGTCTGCAACAGCCGGTTACCACGGCGCTCACGATGATCAGCTCCCGGCAATTTCAAAACTACCTGCACTGATCGCCCTGCACCACGACAGTGAAGAGCTTGGAGAAATGGTTGAGTCTGCCGTACGTGTAACAAACAATCATCCATTATCTGTCGAGTGTGGACGAGTAATGATGCAGGCGTTGAAACATGCCATCGCTAAACAGTCAATCGACAGTGCTATCGCATCGCTGGATCAAGCTGGTGGTGACCGGATACTGCCGATAATAAACGCTGCCCTCGCGCGTAAAAACGAACCGTCAACCAGGGTAGTTGCAGATATCGGCATGGCCTGCAACCTGCGGCTCGGTATGCCGGGAGCCTTTCACATACTCAGCTCTACATCGACCTATAAAGATGCCATTCGAACAAACATACTGGCCGGCGGAGACTCCTGCGGCAGAGCAATTATTATCGGCGCAATCGCAGGTGCAGTGTATGGTGCAGATTCAGAAAAAGGCATACCCGCAGAATGGATAAAACAACTAAACAGACTACCCGAAATCAACAACTACCTGAATAAACTCGGCGCAGCACCCTAATTTCAATGAGTGATGAACCTGTTGAGCATAAGCCAGCTGTGGGCATAAACCTGTTGGAAATAAACCCGTAGGGAATAAACCTGTAGGGTGGATAAGTAACGAGCCCAAGCGAGTGACGCATCCACCAGTCACCCCTAACAACGCTCATGCCACCACAAGATAATATCGTGCAACTGGCTCAACCCATCAGTGGGCATAAGCCTGTTGGAAATAAACCCGTAGGGTGGATAAGTAACGAGCCCAAGCGAGTGACGCATCCACCAATCACCCCTATCAACGCTCATGCCACCGCAAAATAATATCGTGCAACTGGCTCAACCCATCAGTGGGCATAAGCCTGTTGGAAATAAACCCGTAGGGTGGATAAGTAACGAGCCCAAGCGAGTGACGCATCCACCAATCACCCCTATCAACGCTCATGCCACCGCAAAATAATATCGTGCAACTGGCCCAACCCATCGGTCAAAGCTGCCGGCCCGGGCTGTAGAATATTCACCGATTTAATCTCGTAAAGCTGATCATCAGCAATCGCATTCACCTCTGACCACCCCGCTCTTGCGGCTACTTTTTCAGGCCGAAACTTCTTCCCGCACCACGAACCGACAATAATATCCGGGTTGCGATCTATCACCTGCTTCGGGTCGGCAATAATGCGGTCCTTACCCAATGCCTGAACCGAGAGTTCCTTAAAGCAATCGGTACCACCGGCTATCTCAATAAGATCAGATACCCATCGAATACCGGATATCATCGGGTCATCCCATTCTTCGAAATAGACCGATGGTTTAGTGTCAAAGCGACTGGCACTCTTTTGCACAGCATCAATGGACGATTCCATTTGTGCAACCAGCTGTTCGCCTTTCTCCTGTGCCCCCACCAAGCCCGCCAGCGTCTGAATCATGCTGAGTATCTCTTCGACACTACGATGGTTAAACAGCAGGACCGACTGCCCGTGCCGGACAAGCTCCGCGGCAATATCCGCCTGCAAATCTGAAAACCCGATGATCAGATCCGGGTTCAGCGCCAGAATCTTTTCGGTATTGGCTGAAGTAAACGCAGAAACTCGCGGTTTTTCCTTACGCGCCTGTGGCGGACGAACGGTAAACCCGGATATACCGACAATACGGTGCTGCTCACCAAGCAGATAAAGCGTTTCGGTAGGTTCCTCTGTCAGACAGACGATACGTTCTGGGTAATGTGGTCGCATCTGCCTGGCCCCGGGTGGTTATAAACAACACATCTGCATGGACACGGTTTTATCACCGATTACCTGCTCACCGGTTTCCACAAACCCCTGCTTGCGATGAAACTCCATTGAGCCGGTGTTCGGTGGTTTGCTGTTGATTTCTGCTGCAAGCCAGAGCTTCCCTGTGCGGGCAGCATCGTCTTTCAAATAGCGGTAGAACTGTTGCCCTATCCCCAAACCCCGACACTTCTGCGAAACAACCACGCGGTCGATATATAAAAACTGCCTGATTCTATGGTTAAACCATTGATAGTTGCTACTGTCGTAGTCGCTTCCCTCGGCAAAACACATCAGAAAGCCCACGGTGTCTCCGGCATGCTCCGACACAGTGATCTGGCACCCCTGCGACTGCAACAGTTGAAGTCGGCTGTCCAGCGGTGATGTCAGCTCGACAACCGATTGATTAAGAGCAAGCAGTGCTGATTCGTCACTTTCGGAATAACGGCGAAGGATTACGTTGTCTATCAACTTTCTGCCTCTCGCAACTCTGCCAGTCGCTCTGCCAGATAACCACCGGCAGTGTAACGTTCAGATAACCTGACTTCGGGTCGGGGATGCAAAAACAACGGCAGCGATATGC
>JAHDHK010000304.1 GCA_020631335.1 Chromatiales bacterium | reverse complement strand
AACAATGGCCAGCAGCAGGCCTGCAGTGCTTAAGAATCTGGACGCTAGCATTGTGTGCCCTTTAAGTTGATTGTGTCAGTTGAATTGTAGGCGATTTTAAACGCCGTTCTATTCATAATGTCGATTTGACAGCCTTTGATGACCGCATCATGAAACTACCTGTGACGAAAGCCAGAAGTGTCAGTCGTTCAGAGTTGTACGAACTGACCGAGTTTGCCGGTCAGCTGGCTGATGCTGCAGGCGCTGCTATTCTGCCTTACTTTAGAAGTTCAGTAGAGATTGATCACAAGCCCGGCAGAGGTGATTTCGATCCGGTTACTGTTGCTGACATAGCCGCGGAGACGGTGATGCGCGAGCTGATAACGCAAACCTACCCCGAGCACGGTATCTTCGGCGAGGAGTTTGGATCGTTCACCGGAACCAGTGGTCTGACCTGGGTGCTTGATCCCATAGACGGCACGCGCGCTTTTATTTCCGGTATTCCGCTCTGGGGTACTCTGATAGCACTGCACAATGGTGAGCAGTCGGTTATCGGTGTGGCCGATCAGCCCTACCTGCAGGAGCGATTTATCGGTAACAGCTTACAGGCAACATTGTATACGCGCAGCGGCGAAACACGCTTGCACACGCGGCAATGCGACAAGCTGAGTCAGGCAACACTTATGGCGACAAGCCCGGATATATTTGATACTGCGCATGAGAAAGACAAATTTGAGTCAGTAGCCGCGGCGGCAAAAATGACCCGCTACGGCGGAGACTGCTATGCCTACTGTATGCTTGCCAGTGGATTTGTCGATGTCGTGGTTGAAGCTGGTCTGCAGCCATACGATATTCAGGCGCTGGTGCCCATTATTGAAAATGCAGGTGGATATGTGACCGACTGGTCTGGTGGAAATGACCTTGCCAGTGGTCGGGTAGTCGCAGCCGGCTGTCAGGCGTTACTTCAGGAAGTAATCGCATTAACTGGTCAGTCTCCGGGTGATTGAACTAAAAAATCAGCGATTATTTTATACACAACTTCGGGCTTTTCGCTGTGTGGCCAGTGACCGGCGCCTGAGATAGTTTTCACTTTCGCATGCGGAAAAATGGACAGCACCGAGTCGCGATCTTCGGGTAGAAGATAGTTTGATTCAGCGCCTTTTATGAACAGGGCTGCTGCTTCGTAACCACTGAATGTTTCGGGTGGTTCAATAGCAGCGGCAATCTGGTCATAGCTGTGGAGAATGGCCGGTACGTTAAATTTCAGCTGATACTCACCCTGTGAGTTTCGTTGCAGGCTTTTCAAAAGGAACGCCCGTACCAATTTGTCTTCTACATAGTCCGCCAGTACGGTGTCCGCCTGTATTCTGTTTGGCGGAGGGTTGTCATATAGTTTACTCAGACCATCGAGTATTTCGTCATGGTGGCGAGGGTATTGTCGCGGACCAATATCCACCACAATCAGTTTGTCAATTAACTCGGGGTGTAAGATGGCCATTTGCATGGCGGCTTTGCCCCCCATCGAGTGTCCGATGAGGTGTGTTTGTTTAATATTGAGACTTTCGCAGGTAGTGAACACATCCGCCGCCATTGCCGGGTAATTCATTGTCGCCATGTGTGGTGATTCACCATGATTGCGAGCGTCCATACAATGGACGGTAAAATTTCCGGCCAGCTTCTTTGCCTGATTGCGCCAGTTATCGCCACTGCCGAATAACCCGTGAAGAATGACAACGTCAGGCCCTGAACCGATGGTTTCAGTATGAAGCCGCATTGCGCTGATATGCTTAGCCAAGGAGATTACCCGTCAATTGAGTGTTTGTGGGGTGAAACATACTATGTGTCCGGTTTACCTCGACGTCAAACTCGTTTCAGGCTTGCTTTGTCTGGAATTCATTCTTGAAACGGGGGTTGATTGAGTCTGATCCGCCTCCATGCATAGGGCTGAGCGGTAGTTCGAGAGCAATTTGCAGGCTGCACACAGAGGCCGCACGCTAATGACACCGTGTGTGCCTGAAGAGACTGTAAAATCACGGTCGTGTAAGGGTTTCAGAGGACGCGTACAGCATCAGTGCCCTGATGTACCGCCACTATCGCTGCTCACGTAGAGGCTTCCATGATACAAGTCACCGGGAGCGGCGGCCTGAATCACATCCTCAGCGAAACTGCAGTCATTCAATCGGGGGCAGGTAAGATATTTTTAACACCGTTGTTGAGTGGCCCGTGTGGTGCTCGTGTAATATGTGACGGGTAGGTTCACTGCTTGTGAGTTTGTCGACGACACGGTTGAACAGCCCCACCACGAAGCTGTCTGACATAATTACTGGAGATTTTTCTTGTACGCAATGGCACGACACCGCCTGGAGGCGGTTTATAAAAAATGCAGCAGCCGGCCATTGTACGGACGCATGGTTGGTGTTGAGAAGGAATGCCTTCGTGTCGCACCCGATGGTGCTCTGTCTGCGGCGGCGCACCCGCACGCGCTGGGTGCGGCACTGACACACAAAAGAATCACCACAGATTTCTCCGAGGCGCTGCTCGAGATCGTGACTCCACCGTTCCAGGATCTGGGCGATACGTTGTCTTGTCTAAGCGAGGTGCAGTCGTATGTGTACTCGCGTCTTCCCGAAGGAGAGCTGTTGTGGGGGACGAGCATGCCCTGCCACCTTAACCTCGACTGCGATGTGCCCATCGGCCGATACGGCACCTCCAATATCGGTCAGATGAAGCAGATTTACCGTCGCGGACTGGGGCTCAGGTACGGACGTCGAATGCAGGCGATTGCCGGTGTCCACTACAACTACTCCTATCCGGATTCTTTCTGGCAGTTGATGGCTGAAGTCGCTGGCGAATCGACGGTGGATCAGAACTTCATCTCGCGGCAGTACTTTGCGCTGGTCAGAAATATCCTGCGTTTCGGCTGGATGATTCCCTATTTGTTCGGTGCCTCGCCGGCGGTATGCGGTTCTTTTTTCGGTAGTCGCACTCCTCCCGAAAAAATGCAGCGGCTGGGACGCAATACTTTGTTTGAGCCCTATGCCACGTCACTGAGAATGGGTGATATCGGTTATCAGAACAATAGAGAAGAATCGGAAAATATCGACGCCGACTACAACACGCTCGATTCCTATGTGCAGTTTCTTCAATGTGCTATTTCGAGCAGGTCCGAACGGTATGCCAAGCTTGGTTTACTCGATGCCGATGATGAATATCAACAGCTCAATACTAATCTGCTACAGATAGAAAACGAATACTACAGCTCTATTCGGCCCAAGCAGATTACCCGCCCTAACGAAATGCCCTCAATCGCTCTGGCAAGGCGCGGCGTGCAATATGTCGAGTTACGATCACTTGATGTTAACGCGTATGATCCGCTCGGCATCAATGATGAGCAATTGCGCTTCGTAGAGTCTTTCATGCTGTTTTGTATGTTGTGCGAAAGTCCGGACATCAGTCCGACAGAATATCAACAGATTAAAAACAATCTACTGGCAGTTGCACATAGAGGCCGGGATCCGGATTTGAAGCTGATACGCGAGGGCAGGGAAGTGTCGCTGCAGCAGTGGGGCGGGGAGATACTCGATGTGGTAGCGGAGATGTGTGATTTGCTCGATTCACCGGGTAAACCCAAGCTGTACTGTAATTCTCTCACCCGTCAAATGGAAAAAATCTATGATCCAGGTAACACACCTTCGGCGATGATGCTCCGTGAGCTCACCGAAAATGATGAAGACTTTTTCAGCTTCGGCCTGAGAAAGTCACTGGAACACAAAGCGCATTTTGAGGCGAATCCTTTATCCGCCGACAAGCAAAGGCAATATGAACAAATGGCCAGAGAATCACACGATGAGCAGCGAGCCATAGAAGCTGCCGACGATAAAACATTCGAACAATTTCTGGCAGATTATTTCGCTCAGCTGAATAACGACAAACCATGAGTTTACGCAGCGATGTGACTGCCGTGATACTTGCCGGTGGCATGGGTCGCCGTATGGACGGACTTGATAAAGGGCTGGTTGAAGTTGCCGGGCGTGAAATGATCAGTTACGTGGTCGATACACTGATCGGGAATGTTGATCACATTGTGATTAATGCCAATCGTAACCTGACACGCTATCAACGTTACCCGGTGACGGTGGTGGCCGATAGCATTGACGGATATCAGGGGCCGCTGGCGGGTATCGAAGCCGGTTTATCAGCGGCATCGACAGAGTGGGTGTTTACCTGTCCCTGTGACTCGCCGATGCAGTCGACCGGATTGTTACCTCATTTGTGGTCAGAGGTACTTGCTCAGGATGCCGAAATAGCGGTGGCTCACGATGGTCAGCGCACGCACCCGGTTTTTTTAATGTTAAGGCGCGATCTGCTGGGCAGTCTGAGAGCCTACCTGGACGATGGTCAGCGCAAAATAGATCGCTGGTTCGATAAACATCAGCTGGCTACAGTTGATTGCAGCGCGTTTTCACAAAGCTTCGTTAACGTAAATACTGAAGAGGAGCTCAGGCACGCTGCGCAACAGCTGGCGCTGCATTGAGCCTGCAGAACAATGGCAATTGAAAAACAGCCTTCCTGTGAAGATGACAACGAACCGGAGTTACTACCGGTTGAAATCGCGCTTGAACGTATCGCCGCGCAGATAGCACCATTAACTGCCGCTGATGGTGAGCAGGTGCCTCTCAGAGAAAGTCTGGGCAGGGTGGTGGCGCAACCGATTCGCTCTCCGATCAATGTACCTGCGTATACCAACAGTGCGATGGACGGCTACGCGATTAACAGTCTGGATATTCCAGCTAGCGGAGAGGTTAGCCTCACAGTAGTCGGAACAGCATGGGCCGGCCGGCCGCTTGAAAGCGGTTTGGCGCGAGGTGAAGCCGCGCGGATTATGACTGGTGGAATGATGCCCGAGGGCAGCGATACGGTGGCCATTCAGGAGCACGTCGAGCCGGTTTTTTCCGGTGACACCATTATTTCAGTTCGAATTGACGCTTCTACGCAGTCCGGTCGCAATGTTCGTCAGGCCGGAGAAGACATCAAAACAGGTGACGTTATTGTTGAATCCGGCGAGCTTATATCACCAGCACATGTCGGGCTGATCGCATCACTGGGCATCGATAAGGTCGATGTATTCAGAAAACTCAAAGTTGCCTTTTTCAGTACCGGCGACGAATTGCGTGCACTGGAGACTTACGCCGGAAAAACGCTGGACCATGGAGAAATCTTTGACAGCAACCGGCATACACTCTTTGCCATGCTGCATCGACTGGATGTCGAATTGATTGATCTGGGAGTGGTGCCGGATACTGCCGATGATACCCGTCGCGCATTGATGGAAGCGGCAGCGGTTGCCGATGTCATTATTTCCTCCGGCGGTGTGTCTGCGGGTCAGGCGGACTTTGTAAGTAAAACACTGGCTGAAATAGGCGAGGTGACTTTCTGGAAACTTGCGATGCGACCGGGCAGACCGCTGGCCTGCGGCAGAATCGGTGCTGCCCATTTCTTTGGGCTGCCGGGTAATCCGGTGGCCGTGATGGTAACCTTTTATGAGTTTGTGCAGCCGGCTATCAAGCGGATGATGGGCTGTAATGTCACAGAACCACAGCGTTTTACAGTCAGCAGTGCGGTAAAAATACGAAAAGTGCCGGGAAGAATAGAATATCAACGCGGCATACTGGAAAGAGAAAACGGTCAGCTTGTTGTTCGTACTACCGGTAAGCAGGGAGCTGGTCGACTGACTTCTATGTGTCTGGCTAATTGTCTGATTGTGCTGCCGGTAGAATGCGACGGCATCGCACCGGGAGATCCAGTAGAAGTGCAGCCGTTTCATGCCCTGATGTGATAAATGTTTGTGATCTCTCGCCGGAGGTCCGGAACCGGGGTGGTTACAGGCCGGGCGGTCTTCTTCTCGCCAGCCGATCGCCCTTTGCGGTCAGCAAAATGTGTTTGTGTCATGTTTTATTCATTACGGTAGTGAGGTAGCTGTGGAATGTCGTCGAGGATGTGCTGCCTGCTGCATCGCCCCTTCTATCAATTCACCGATACCCGGCATGCCTGACGGTAAACCGGCGGGCGTACCGTGTGTGCAGCTCGACGAGCACCTCAATTGCCGCCTGTTCGGTGATTCGCGTCGTCCGGCTTTCTGCGGCAGTCTCGAGCCCGCTGAGGCAATGTGTGGGAACAACCGGGATGAAGCCCTGATTTATCTCGGCGAACTGGAAACGCTCACCGGTCCGCGTTGAGCTGCGGACTTTTAATCAGCGTCTATACTCAATTTATCGAGTTGTCACAGAACAACATTCAGTGGTAATCGCGAACCAGCGTGATTGAGTATCTATGCCTTTAGTCATCGAAAATACGAAAATCCTTGCCGTCGACATTTCTCCAGCCATGCTGGAGGTGTTAAAGAACTTTGCAGGCAAGCACGGCTATGACTTTGACAGTCATTCTGATCCTGCCGATGCGGCCGACCTTATTGAGCGCAGGGTAGAGCAATTTGAAACTGACTTTCGCTGTGTGGTTCTGGGCTGGCCGGAGGGTGACAGCGCAATTATTGCCGAGTTTCTCAGTCGATTGTCGAGTCCGGATCATTGCGATCTGCCATTGGTAATTATTTGTCATGAGCTCACGGCCGAGATTGTTTCACTGACTAAAAAGCGTGCACGAACGACGGCGCTGTTGTGGAGCAACTATCAAAAGGCATCTGAGCTGATAGATCAGCTCCCGCTGGTGAGAGCACCTAAAATCGTCAAACCACAGCCAGAAACGGCTGATTCCAGGGCACAGGGTGAAGTAAA
>JAHDHK010000303.1 GCA_020631335.1 Chromatiales bacterium | reverse complement strand
ATTCAAATCCATCGAATACAATGGCGAACGCATTGAACTGATTATGTGGAGGCACTGCGGCATGTGCTATCTAATAACCTCGAACACGCAGATGGCAGAAATCGAAAAGCATCCTACCAACGTCTAATAGACAGTCACAAAAGAACTGGTGCTGCGGGCTCCTGATTTCGACTGGAACACTGCTATAAAATTTATTACGCCGCCAGGTTTCTAGCCTGACTGCTTCCGTGTTGATTGAACACGGGCAACCCGTTCTCCAGTAAAACCAACGCCTCTGCTGCAGGCACAGGCTTACTCATGTAATAGCCCTGTGCATAGTGGCAACCCAGAGCCGCAAGGAAATCAAACTGCTGAGGAGTTTCCACCCCTTCGGCCACTATTGAAAAACCCAGCCCTCTTGCCATATCAATAATCCCTGTCACCAGTATTCTGGACTCCTCACACAAAGGCAGCTTTCTGACAAACGATTGATCGATCTTCAGTGTATCTGCAGCCAGTTCAGGTAGAACGGATAAAGAACTATAACCCGTTCCGAAATCATCAATAGCAACCCTTAACCCCAGGGATTTCAGCTGCCCGGATACTCTCGATTGTAATGCCGAATCACGAGATAGACTTTCGGTAATCTCTATTTCAAGATCTCCCGGTGCTATATCCTTGCACTGCAACAGCTCATTGATGGTATTCAGAAAGTTATCTGAAGAAAAATGACCACTCGATATGTTGACAGCCATACTTGTCTTGTGACCGAGCCTGTTCCAGTAAATTAGCTGATCAGACGCCCTGTCCAACACCCAGTCGCCAATACTTTCTATAAGCCCGACTGTTTCGGCGAGCGGTATGAAATGGTCAGGAGAGATGACCTCACCATCCTTACGCCAGCGTATTAGCGCTTCAAAACCTGACAAAGTCCGACTATCCATATCCACTTTCGGCTGGTACCACAACTCGAATTCATCATTGACAATAGCCTTCCGGATGTCAGATTCAAGCTGACGACGTCGGGACACCTCAGCAGACATAAGCGTCGAATATACTGCTACACCCGCGCCATCAAGATTCTTGGCATTGTACATCGCAAGGTCAGCATGCTTTACCAGCTCATCCTGATCAACACCATGTTCAGGATACACCGCAATACCAACACTGAATTGTGGCCTCACCATGTATGGACCCAATTTAAGTTTGCGCTCCCTGAACTTCTCTAAGCCTACGGTTAACCCCAGCGCCTCAGCGCTGCTGTGTACACTGCGCAGTAACACACAGAATTCATCTCCGCCAAGACGGGCAACGAAATGATCCGGCTGCATTACATCAGACAGGTACTGTGCAAACACTTTCAGATACTGATCACCATGCTTGTGACCAAACGAGTCATTTACTTCCTTAAAGTTGTCGATATCAATGTATAACAATGCAAAACCGGAGTGGTCTGCTGAACTGACCTTTATCTGTTCTTCCAGCTTTTCGAGAAAGTGCGCCCTGTTTGCAAGCTCAGTTAAATGATCAAAGAAGGCCATATGATAGATCTTACGCTCAGCATTGCGGAATTGTGTTATGTCCTGAACAGAGCCAAATAACACGGTGGAGCCATCTGCGTTCTTAATCTGCCTGGCAAACTGCCTTATAAATCTTTCACTGCCGTATCTATCAGGATCCAGTCGATACTCACTGACCTGATCCTCAGCCTGATCGCTGGTTCTCAGTGCATCAAGATTCATCAATACGCGGGACTCGTCATCTTTGTGTATGCACTGCTGCACTTCTTTGACACTCACCTGCCTGTTGTCCAGTCTCAGCAAACGACACAGACTATCCGACAAATCGATTTTTTCCGCATCCAGTGGCCATGACCAGTAACCCATTTTCGCCATGTTTTCGGTAATGTTAACCATGGTGAGATTGGCATTCTGGGTATCGAGCTTCATACGCAGAAGTTCGTTAAAATTCTTACTGATTCTGAATCCCGAACTGATCAGAAAACAATATATGATGAGGCTATAAACTGCCAGAGCCGTTGCAAAAGGCTCACCGGTAAGAATAAGTTTAGCTATTAAACTACCTCCCATCACCGCCAGAAATATTGTCAGCGTTCCGGTTCGATACGGGCTGACGCCCAGCGCACTCGCACTGACTGCACTGAGCGCTATCACAAGCAACGCCGCATAGTGTAAATCCTGCTGAGGATACACCAGCCAGATACAGGTACCCCAGGCAGCGGACGCTAAAAAAGATCCAATCGCATATCGGAATTTCCAATACTCTGAGCGGGAGAGTGCCCGCTCGTCATTAGAGAACAATCTGGAGTCAATTACCCTGGCTGCATACACCGTATTAACCAGAATCACCCAGCATATGGAGGTTGTCAGGTCTGACTTCCCATACATCGATGCAAAGACTACAAAACTGGAGATCAGTGTGCCCGCTGCAGTAAGAATTATGCTGTTGTACAGGCACTCATTCAGGCTATGCGATAATTCACTTTGTTGTACAAACTGCTCTGACTTCATAGAGTATCGTCGCGGTTTTTCACCCGACTCATTGAATTACACAATTGATGCATTTCAGGCACTGCCAGGATATTTTATTACTATATTTGTAGAAGCTCATACAAACAAAGCAACTATTCCGCCACAGAGAAGTTGACCGCAACAACGGCTGGTCAATTCATTTGAATCAGGCTTTCATTTAAGTGACCGTTATGCACAACAGCTCAACGCGAACGTGCCATGAAAAATCAACATACTATTTTTTTATAACTCATATAACAATCCGGAAATTTCCTACCCAACATTGATACCATCCGGAATGCAGGTGACATGACAACATTTAACTGAAGACAGTGACCTACAGGCTTCAACAAGGTATTGGTATTTTCAAAATTCAGGTTGAAAACCTACTCACCGGAATAGTGAGCAGTATTAATCATACCGTTTGAACCAAAGTCACCTCATTGTAAACTTTATTTCGGGTTGTACATCGGCCCACACAAAGTACTCGCGACATCCGGCAACTTCCGTTTTTTTCTTTTTGAACCGATTGAGAAACATCATCTGAAGATGAGTTACTTACTGAAAGACTCATCTACCGACCCTTTGAAGCAACCCACCACATAGGGATATCCGCCGGTTATGTAGTATGCGTAGTCGCCATCGACCATCATGCCGTTACACTCATCCAGGTCTCCACTGCCGGCAACGTATTCGTAATCATCTCTATACGCACCGTCGTAGGTTCCACCCGGTTGATTATTATCTGAGGGACGCGTACCGGATTTTAGCTGGTAGCTTGACTGCACCTCTCGCACAACACCATTGAACTCAACATAACTGCCAAAGATGGGAAATCCGTCAGCGGCAAAACCGATCACCGGTGAAGCAAGATTACCGCTTCTGTCAAACAATGCGTTTGGATCACCATGATAATGATACAAACCGTTAGGCTGCGTATGTGCGTTGTGTGTATCGACACGAAAACCATTGGCAGCAAACATAGGGTCATAACGCCATGGCTGCGCATCATCATTACAACCGACTTTTCCGTCACCGACACCAAAACAACCTGCCGCTAACAGATCTATTTTCACACCGTTCAGCAGAATGGCATCATCGTAGCGCAGGCTCAGCGCCGTGGTACTGCCAGCCAGGACGGGATTCAAAGGCACCCTGTATTCAATCGATTGTGTGCTGAACGAGTTTGGAAACGGATCTGACCCATCATTGAAAGTATGATTGGGAGTCGCGTTACTGGAAAACACGCAATGCGTATCATTCACGCTTACATTGAGAGAGCCTTCATGACTGGTACCGGTACTGGCGTTTGTAGCGGTCGCAAAATAGCTCAGCACATGGTCAGTACAATTCGGACTGTTGTTGTTAAGCGTGCTATCGGTGATATCCAGTGACGTAGAAACTGTCTCGGTTTCTCCTCGCACCTCAAGCCCGAAGGTTCGCAATGTATCAACGACTGTTAATAACGAACCACTGACCGGCATCAGGTTGGACGCTTCATCAGGGTCTGCAACCAGATCATAAAGCGCCTCGCTGCCATCGGTGTAGGCAATATATTTGTGGCTGTCAGAGCGTACAGTCCAGCCACTGCCCAGCGCCGAGTCACTTACATAGTCGGTATAAAGCAATTCGCGTGATATTGCGTTAGCACTGGAAAAACTCGGTAAAAGGTTGTAACCATCGTGCATGGTATCGCTGCTTTGTCCGGCCAGCGCACTGATCGTCGGAAAAAAATCGACAATACTGACCAGGCCCGGCTCACGAACATTGGTTCTGCTCACCCCATAGCCCGAAATAACCAGCGGTACATGTATGCCCCCTTCAAACAGACTGCCTTTACCGTGACTGCCTATATAGGCCGAACGGTCTATCACAGGTCGGGGTGTACCGTTGTCTCCAATGACCATAACGATGGTGTTGTCACGAACTTCTGCATCGAGTGAATTGAGCAATCGGCCAAGTTCAGTATCCAGTGTTTCGATAGCAGACAAATAATAGTCCCGGGTGTTTGCTTCAATGTCTTCCGCGGTACCTGACAACTCACGGCGGTTAAACGCCTGTGGCGGTGTATGCCACGGACTGTGTGGTGCAGAGAAAGCCAGCCAGGTAAACCAGGGTGTATTCTGTTCTGCGATCCAGTCTATCGCATAGTCCACCAGAGCCGACGTGTGGTACTGCGAACTTTGCGTTGCCACACCATTGGTGGTAACTGTCCAGTCAAAATAGTCTGTCAGGTTGCCCGTCAGGTTACCCGAATAATGCTGCACACCCAGTTGTGATGGGTGATCGGGATCCGGGTTGCCACCGGCCACATGCCACTTACCGAACACAGCCGTTTTATAGTCCGGGGCGATTTGCTGCAGATGCTGTTGAATCGTACCTACTTCAGGCGCCAGTATGCCCGGTGTAGAAGGTACACCGTTATTAGCGCCGTGTTTTCCGCTTAACAGTGCCGCTCTGGTTGTTGTACAACTTGGCGTGGCCCAGGCATTCTCGTAGGTGATACCACTCGCTGCCAGTGAATCAATCACCGGTGTGTAGGGTAAGTCGTTGCTCAGGTTAAACTGCGCACTGGCATCCAGCCCCTGGTCATCAGTAATCACAAGAATAATATTCGGCTGCAGAGACGCAGTGTTATCTGAACCCGAATTATCATCGGTATTGTTGTCTGTATTCTCTCCTCCGCTGTTACCGCTATCGGTTTCTTCTCCTTCACCAGTCCCATTGTTATCATCAGGGTTGGTTGACTCATCTGTTCCCTCTCCACCCGAGCCGCTTTCTTCACCAGAGCCGCTTTCTCCGCCATTGTTATTGTCAGGTTCGGCACCACTCCCGTTGTCTGTGTTATCTCCTCCTTCGTTGTCACTCCCGCCACTATTGCCGGAGCCACCGTCACCACCATCACCGTCGGTATCAGTGTCCGGTCCGGCGTTTTGACCTGTGTCGGTTATCACACTGGCACTGTCACCGGAACCGCAGGCACCAAGCAATAAAGCCGCGAAGCACAACAGGAAAGAACAACATAATCTGGCAGTAATTTGGCGCATCAGGCAGCTCGTTTATGGTTAACGCTGCTAGTCTGCGCAATTAATGTGCAGAAACTGTGATCACAATTTGAATTAACTTTGCAGCGTGCCAACTCTGCTGCAACACAGGTTAATTATTGTGGCGGCTATAATTCGGGGCCACATAAAACACAGACAGTGTTAACTCGAGAACTTCCGGGTAACCACAAACAGCACCAGTGCCGATACAAATACCAGCATCAGCGGCGTGACATCAAGTCCGCCAAGCGCGCCTCCCATATCTTGCTTGAGCAACACCGAAGACATTGCCGCACCGCTGCTGGCAAAGAACAACGGACGTATCCAGCAGGTTAAAAATGTACCAATAAGAAACGGCTTTAGTTTGATACTACACATAGCGGCCAGCAGGCACGCACCGGCACTGGGAATAACAGGCGTCAGCCGAAGCAATGCAGTCGCGACAAGCGGGTTGCCGCGAAGTGACGCAAGCTTCTCCATAATGGCGTTAATTCGATGTTTATCAGTACCATGTGAGAAGCCCCGGTCAACCGAATTCAGTGCACGCCGGGATAGCGAGTATACCGGCCATGCAGACAGCACCTGTGCAATGGCAAACACCGTTGCCGCCGGTAGGCCGCCCAGTGCGAACCCGGCCAGTAACAACATCAACGAACCACTGGGCATGACGATCAGCTGGCTGATAAAACTGATCAAAAAGAACAGCAGCAACGCCATGGTGCGGTTCGCCTGCACCCAGTCATAGGAGCGCCAGAAAACAGCACCGACCAGCTCAGTGCCACCATAGAAAAGCATCCATCCTGTTGCCAGTACCGACGCCGCCAGCAATACGGCAATCAGTAATAGCTGTGTCAGGGAAACGGTTCGCACGAATGGCAGGCTTTCAATAAAAAAGGCGGACCTGCAAATCGCAGACCCGCCCTGTACTATCCCCGGTCAGCCGGAGCGCTGTGTCCGGCTGACCGGTTGACCTTACGCGGCGATGGTTACCGCTATATCTTTAAACTTCACTTTGGTTTCTTCCGCGGCATGCTGGAAGTTTTCAATTTCGTTGAAGTTCAGGTAGCGATACAGATCGTCCGCCATCGCATCGAGATCTTTGGCGAAGGACATGTATTCCTCAACCGTGGGTATTTTGCCAAGTACCGCAGCCACCGCGGAAAGCTCCGCTGATGCCAGATACACATTGGCGTCTTTACCGAGTCGATTCGGAAAATTACGCGTTG
>JAHDHK010000302.1:2552-6855 GCA_020631335.1 Chromatiales bacterium | reverse complement strand
TCTGCGGGTCAGCATCTTCACGCCGGGCAGCCTGGGATAGCCAGACGCAATCCGGCAGTCACTCCCTACCCACAGTCGAACCGGATATCGCAGTGATCCGCGTGTACACGGCTGCACGACGATTCACGTCCCGGGTCGACTTCCATGGCTGCGGTGTCGAAGGGGGAGATTTTCATCGTTATAGTTAACAGTGGCTGAGTATGTGCAGCGCGGGTACCGGGTTTAGCCGAAGCTGTATGGATTGTGGCACAATGCTGCTGTCGAATACGTTGCTGCTGTTAACTGAATCGATCTGCGTATTTTTACGCCTTCAAGCCAGTCAGGTGCTGCACAATCAGCAAAGCCGGCAAAAGAGTTGCGGTGTTGTCTCTGCAACCGGTTGGCGATTACAGTGGTGTTTGCACAGGTGTTAAAAGAAGCTTAAATGAGAATATTTCTTTGTTTGATCATCGTTTTTCTGAGTGCGTGTACCGGTGTGCCCAAAGGTATTACCCCGGTTAGTGACTTTGAACTGGCACCTTACCTGGGGAAATGGTACGAAATCGCGCGGCTCGATCACTCGTTTGAGCGGGGGTTGAGCAATGTCACAGCGCAGTATAGTTTGCGTGAAGACAACGCTGTTGTGGTAAAAAACAGGGGTTATGAAGACAGCAAGCAACGCTGGAAAGACGCGACGGGTAAAGCGGTATTCAAAGGTGCTAGCGACATCGGGCATTTGAAGGTGTCTTTCTTTGGTCCGTTTTTCGGTTCTTATGTTGTATTCGAACTCGATAAAGAAAATTATCAATACGCTTATGTGACCAGCTATAACAAAGACAGTCTCTGGTTTTTGTCCAGGGAAAAAGAAGTCTCAGAAGAGCAATACCGACAATTCCTGCAAACGGTGCAGTCGCTGGGTTTCGAAGTTGATGACATTATCAGGGTAACGCACGATAGGTAGCGTTTTATTTGCACAAGGTATTTTTACCTGCGTTCTCTGGTAACCCTGTGTTAACCGGATCGGTCTATGCGGTGTAAGCTATGACTCAACTTTGCAACTTATTGGTGTATCACTCGATGCATGTCCGTCGTTCGGGTTGACTTTTGCCTTGCCGGTCGTGCAGGAACGTTCGTCGTCTCAAAGCAGATAGCAATCAAAGCACAAGAGGGTGGCGTGCGAAAAATTGAAACCGGATTACCTAGTGCTCTGCGGGGTTTGGTGTCAGCAAGGCAGGTTAAGTCAGTCGATTATAACGGGCACGGCCCGCGACTGTGTACTGATAGCGTTGTTTTCCAGAAACCCGGGCAGGTCGCCTGATTTTATTGCTACCGAAATACCCTTGTTATAACGGCTGTCATATGATTTTGAAAATAAAATGCAACTGTCATATGCGAGCGGACTTAACTGATTACATCCGGCGCTTTGTCATTCTCCTGCCGATACAAGGCTGCGGGAACTGCTTGAATAACGTAGTCAAACCCAGCGCCCGGTACAGCTGATATGGATTCACTTGTGCGATGGCTTCAGCAGCACGGGTTAGTGAGCCTGTATGAAGTGCTTTCCGAAAACGATGTCGATCTCGATATCCTCCCGGATCTGAGTGAATCCGATCTGGCCGGGATCGGGCTGACACTTGGAAATCGCAAGCGTCTGCTTCGTGCGCTGGCAGTTTCCGGCATTGCCACTGGAACACCGGCCACCTCGAAACTCATGGTAACCGCGGATCAGGGTGGACCTGAACGCCGACAACTCACTGTGGTGTTTTGCGATCTGGTCGGATCGACGGAGATGTCTCAGCGACTGGATCTTGAAGATCTCAGAGATGCGCTGATGGACTATCAGTCCACTGTCAGCCGCGTGTTTGAGGACAGTCGTGGCTTTATTGCGCGTTATACGGGAGACGGTGTCCTGGTTTATTTTGGCTATCCGACGGCGATGGAAGACGATGCCTACAGCGCTGTGCAAGCCGCACAGCGCATTCTCGGTATCTTTGAAAATTCCTCACGCTTTGTCGAATCCGGAGTACGGGTTCGAATAGGCATTGCTACCGGGTTGGTGCTGGCCGGGGAAATCGTCGGATCCGGCGCCTCTGAAGAACATACAGTGCTGGGGCGTACTCCTAATCTGGCGGCGAGGTTGCAGGGGGAGGCTGGTCCCAACCAGATGGTTGTGGATGATCAAACCTGGCTATTGGTCAGACGTCGGTATCGCGCCAACACACTGGAACAACTTGAACTCAAAGGCTTCAGTGACATGCTCACTGCCTATGAGGTGCCGCTGCAAGAGCCACTGACGATTCATACCGAACCCACCGATAGTCAGTTGATAGGACGCGAGGCAGAGGTCTTTCAATTAGAGAGTCTGTGGGCAGATGTGTGTCACGGTGCCGGGCGTTTTGTGCTCATTGAAGGCGAACCGGGCATCGGTAAAAGTCGACTGGTTCGTGAATTCCGCCGTTCACTTGATGCCAAACAGCACCGGTTCACGCAATGGGCCTGTTCGCCACACACTGTAAGCTCAGCGTTTTTTGCAGTTATTCAATATGTTCAGGAACTCTGTGGTCTGGTCGCAGGACAGGGAAATGATCAGCGACGCAAATTGATTGAGTCTTCGATACATCGGTTTGGTATGGAGTCCGGAGCGGTCAGCCGGCTGTTAGAGTTGCTCTGTGTCGTCGAGTCGGCTGACGCATTGTCATTTGACACACCGGGTCAGCGACGTGCTGACACGATAGCACTGTTGATGGATATGGTCATCGCAATGACAGATGATGGTCCCGCAGTGCTGGTGGTTGAAGACATTCACGTCATCGACCCATCAACCTATGAATTACTGCAAGCGCTGCTGGAACAAATAAAGACCCTGCCGCTGATGGTCATTGCTACCTGTCGTCCGGAATTTGATTCAACGCAGTTCGAATTGCATGGCGCCAGCAGCATGTCGCTCAGTCCGCTTGGTGATGAAGATTGCTCCAGGCTGATTGCCGGACTCGGTAAGCTGCCGCAAGACATCGCCCGGGATATCCTGCGCAAGGCTGATGGCATTCCGCTGTTTGTTGAAGAAATCACCTACGCTTTGTTTGAAGCCGCAAAACAACAATTGCATATCGGTGCTGCTGATGGCGGAGTACCTTCATCGCTGCAAAGCCTGCTGCTCGCAAGACTCGACACACTGGGTAGTGCGCGCGAGCTTGCGCAAATAGCAGCTGTGATCGGTGATCAGATTGACATTCAGCTATTGCGACAAGTAAGCCCCGGGGATGAGCACAGACTGCAGAGAGATCTTAATGCGCTGGATGATGCCGGTGTGCTGGTTCGCATGTCTTCTGACCTCGAGGGCGTGTTTCGCTTTCGTCATATGCTGTTCCAGGAAGTAGCGTACCAAACCCTGTTGCGTGATGACCGCAGACGCCTGCACCGAACGGTTGGCGCCACCCTTAGAGATCAGCCCGAACTGGCGCTATCACAACCGGAACGGGTGGCACGCCATTTTACGGCAGCGCATTGTGCTGATGATGCTATGGCGTTCTGGATAAGGGCTGCAACGCGTGCTTCAGGTATGAGCGCCAACGATGAGTGTCTTGCGCATATAAAAGCGGCAATGCCGCTTTTACCCGAGCTTTCGTCGAACACTATGCGTGACAAATATGAACTGGAATTAAGCCTGGTGCATGCCAGTGTTCTGCGTGGAACGGCAGGTCCGGCTGCAGATATAGTTGCGAATTTATACGAAAGGTCGTTGGCTCTTTGTGAGTCTACCGATACCACCGAAAACCTGGTGCCTGTATTGAATGGACTGTATCTCTATAATCTATTGAAGACGCGTTATAGTCGGGCAACCGAATTTGCTGATCGACTGCTCGATCTTGCCAATCAAACCGGTGATACTACCGGAAGGATGATTGGCCACCGGGCGCTTGGCGCAGTAAGTTTTAATACCGGTTGTCTGGAAAAAGCCAACAAACATTTGCAGCAGTCCCGTCAGCTATATGATGAACAGCTGCACGGAAACAGTGCTGTTGTCATTGGCGCAGATCACTTTCAGGTAGCAACCAGTTTCTATTGTATGACACTGGCTGTACAGGGGTGGCCGCATACGGCAAGACGGTTACACGAAAAAGAGTTACAGCGCGCACGAGATATGGGGCATGCGCATAATAGGGCTCAGTTACTGGTGTTTTTAACGTTTCATACATCCGTGTGTCGCAGTTTACAGGCGGTTGATTATTGTGAGCAGCTCAACGCTGTCGCCAGTGAATATCAGTTTCCGATGATGCTCGCCGCAGTCAGTTTGTTTCGTGGTGTGTGGCATCTTCACCAGGGG
>JAHDHK010000302.1:0-2542 GCA_020631335.1 Chromatiales bacterium | reverse complement strand
ATCGTGAGCAGGCTGTGAAAACATTGTCGGAGGGATGAGACAACTATAAAGCAACCGGCACGTTGAACTACCTGCCCTATTTTGAAATGCGTACCGCTGAGGCCTGGTTGAGTTTGCGACAATATGATAAGGCGATGGGTTTGCTCGAATCATCCTATCAGCGACTGAATGAATCCGGCGAGCATTGGTGTCTGGCTGAATGGCTGAGGTTGCGCGGTGAGTATGAACATTACGCTCACGGGAATAACGAACGTGCGATGCAGCTGTTCAGACAGTCAATCGCCGATGCCGAAGAAAGAGGTGCTCTCTTTTGGAAACTTCAGTCGCTCCGTTCGCTGTATCGTATGACAGCAAACAAAGACGACAAAGACAAAATAGCGCTTGTGTTGCAGGAGCGACCGGAACTTCAGGATACTGCTGAGGCTGCTCCGCCTCACTGATTATGTTGAGATGTTTCACCGCACGAGTTATTGCAGTAATTTTCCGGCCGTTTTGTAGGCAATGTTTTCTGTTGGCACGGCAAAACCAATGGCCTCTATTTCCTTTAGCAGCATGGCGATCAATTCCCTTTTTTGTAGTTTTACTGCAGCGTCAACCAGAATCTGGTGGAACAGGTCCTGTTGTGCATGACTGCCCCCCATTTGCCATAACAGGTGTCGCTGTGGCATCAGCGTATCAATGACCTGCTGGTAGTGACCTTTGCGATGCTCAATCGCAGCAATTCCGGCTGGAATAGCGGCGTTGCGGAAACGACTGGCCAGCGTATGGTTGCTGGTGTCTGCGAAGCGGTTCATCTGCTCAATCAGTGAGTCACATAAATCAAATTGTCCGGTGGCAGCCAGGATAACGGCGTAGTGGGCGCTGGTGAAAGGGCTGCTCATATCGTCTACGCGCATGGTGACCAGATCTGCCATCTCTTCCCAACGGTCGCCGACGTCCACACCCTGTTGTTCCAGTCGCCACAGCATTGAAGATCCGTTTTGCATATCGATATACAAATCAGGTGTTACCTGCACCAACGCTTCATTATGGTTGCGCACCCAGCGATCATAGTGTTCCAGTACCGCATCATGCTGTCCCTGCTCCAGATGAAAAAGACATTGATGCCACCAGATGTGGTACTTAATCTGATTGGTATTTGACCATTGGCTTTGTTTGTCAGAGAGCCAGTCAACCCCCTGCCGGTGTCTTCCCTGCATGTAAAGCGCATGTGCAACTGCGTGTGTCCCCCAGGCATTAGTGCTGCGTAATTCTACTGATGTCCGGCCAATTTCTTCAGCCTGAGCATATCTGCCGGCTTCTTCGAGATCGAAAGCATAGACACTGAGAAATTCGGGATAACCTTCGATGTCACTCTGCCAGTGAGGTTGAGCTGTTTGTGACAACTGGAGTGATCGTTCCATCTCGCCCATCCAGAACAATTCCCCCTGCGCCAGGGATAACGCCAGCAGATCGGTCGGGTTGTCTTTTACAATTTGCTCAAAGCACGCAACCATAGCGAATAAGTCGCCGTGGCAGGCGTGCTGTAGTGCATTGATGTAGCATTGCTCGCGTGGTGATATCGACCGACCGCTGCATGTTGCTCTGCGCAGTGCCTGCTGCATGTCTTTGTTTAATGCAGATTTTCTGGCGCCGTGTAACAGGAGGCCGAAGGTCGTTTGGGCGATCACGTTGTCAGGTTCGATAGCCAGAGACTGTTGCAGTAGCGGTACCGTGTCAGCATGGCGTCTGACAAAACTTTCAACGGCTTCGCTGTACAGAGCAGCGGCCTCTGTGCATTCGAAGCCGATTTGGTGTCCGCGGGCATCGGTATGCATAACCCAACTCCTTATTGTGAGTGACCGGCGCTAACAGCTGATTCTTAGATTTTACACATTTTGCGCAATTCGCCACTGTATACCACTGGGGTCACTGAAGATGAATTCTTTCATGCCCCAGGGTTGATTAATGACAGGGGGTACGTCGATACCATATCGGGCGCTGATATCGCTGCTGTCAATTTTTCGATGCCAGTCGTCGACGCATTCAACCAGTAAATGCATTGTCATTTTCTCGGGTAACGTCGGGGTGCTGATCTGTTGCAGTAGAAAGCTGCAATGACCCAGAAAAAAGTAGGCAACACCATGCGAGTCAGAGGCCATGGTAAATCCGATATCCTGATAAAACTGTTTACTTAATGAAAAATCAACCGCCGGCAAAAATGCTTTTATCTCCACCGGGGTGAGGTTGGCATCGGATGACGTTTTTTCCCGTGTGGCATGGCGCTTTGTTTCCCGGTCGAGCAGAGTTCTCAGATAATGGGTAACCTCATTGGTGTCAGTGTGTTTTCGACCATAGGACAAGTTGTAGTGGTAGTCGAAGTTTGACGGATTCCTGCCCTGGTTATGCTGCAGCAGGGTTTCTATTTTATCGAGTGCTTTGGCAAGCTTTGCCTCTTCAGTAGCGGCGTTGTCGTATTCGTCCCAGAGACTGACAAATCGTTGTTGAATTTCCGCCGGCAGGCCTTGTAATAGTGCAATGAAGTCTGCACTTTCACTGGATG
>JAHDHK010000018.1:31107-37680 GCA_020631335.1 Chromatiales bacterium | reverse complement strand
ACCGCAGAATAGAATTCAAACTTTAAGTTGGAGCCCTTTCAAATGTCCTCAATATCATCAATGAGCCCATCTTTGATGTATCTTGTGACCAAGATGCTGATCAGCTTAGTGCTCGCAGGACTTGCCGGCCTTCTCATAGGCTGGGCGCTGGCTAAAATAGGTAGTCAACGGCGTACGCACGTCATCGAAGACGAGTGGCGTAACACGCTGGCCGATACCGAAGAAGATCACGCCAGAGTGGTCAGTCGCTTTAAAAAATCCAATCAGGCACTGGATGACGAAAACAATAACCTGCGAACCAAAATATCGGCACTTAACTCTAAAATTGATACCAACCGCGAGGAAGTGGAACGGGCAAAACTGCAACAGCAGCAGCTCAGCGCACAACTTGAGTCCGGGCAGTCAGATGTCGACGCTGTCAATCAAAGGTTAAACGAAGAGCGTGCAAAAAATCATAAGCTGCAAAACTTAACTAAAGCCCTTAAGTCATCTTCTGATCAGAAAGACCGTCTGAACCAGCAGATTAATCAGGAACTGGACAACACTCGAAAGCAACTGCAAAACCTGGAGTCTGTTGAAAACGACGATAGCTATATTGCACTGCAACGCGAGGTGACAGAGTTGCGCGCGGTGAATAAAGAGAATGCCGATCTGCGCCAACGGGTGGCAACCGAGAGCCGCGAACGCGAAGACGCGGTCACCGAACTCTACCGACTGAGGCAGGACAACGAAGTACTCGATAAAGAACGCGAAGACTTCCGACGCTGGTCACTCAAGCTGGAGCAGGAACAGGCCGGCTTCGAAGAGCGCGTTCAGCAGGCGGTTAACGAAGCACTGAATAACGACGGTGTAAATGCGACTGATCTGGAGCTCGAAGTCGCAAGGCTGCGACCGATGGTCGCTTCTCTTAATCGAGACGTAGAACAACTGCAACAGGAAAACCGCCAGCTACAGGCTGCACAACAAAACGCCGTACCCGGTCAAAGCGCTTCATCCATGCAGGTCAATGAACTGCAAAACGCCTATGATCAGGTGAGCTTTGAACGGGATCAGCTGCGGACCAGGCTGGCAGACCAGGAGCGCCAGACAGCTTCATTGAACGCGCGCGTCACCAGCGGCCCGGCCAATGCCGAGGTTGCCGACTTGCGACGACAGATCGCACAACTGTCAGCAGAAAAAGGGCTGATGTCAGCAACGATAGATGAACTGAAAGAGGGGCGGTAACCGGTAAAACGGTATTGTCATCGTCTTAACAACCGAAACGCATTGATGGGGATGACCAGTATTGTCCCTTGCCGGACAACATAAACCACTTCTAAAAAGCCAACTGCCCATCCAGCTTCCCGGGCAAATTGACTACCGACACCGCGCCCGGTATACGCGCCCGGTATATAAGAACTTCTCAGTTTGTGCCAGGGGGCAAGTTTGGTCCGCCCCCTGCTCACGATCAATTGATCGGTATCAAACCACAGCCGCCTGCGACAAGACGGCTATCAAAGTAATTAGCTGATACTAACCGGCACTTTCCTGTGCTATCAACTGATTCAATACGTTGATCAGATTCGGATAGGAACCAGCCACTGAGCCACTGGTTCTGTACTTACCGTTGATCACCACGGTAGGTACCGCTGAAATACCCACTTCTCTCGCCTTCTGCATGGATTGTCTGATTTTTGCGTCCACAGCAAATGACTTCATCGTTTTTTCAAACTTATCGCCGTCAATACCCAGTGAGTCTGCCAGCTTGGCGATATCTTTTGGCTTTCGCATGGATTTTTTATCGCGATGAATGGCATTGAACATAGGCTCGTGAAACGTATCGAGCACGCCTAGAATCTCCGCCGCATAAAAAGCCTGTGAGTGCACTTTCCACGCGGGATTCAAAGGTGCTGCAACACTTTTGAATTCGACGTTATCGGGTTTTGTTTCCAGCCATGTTTTTATGTGGGGCTCGAACTGGAAACAATGCGGACAGCCATACCAAAAGAATTCAAGCACCTCTACTTTATCCGGATTCTCTGTTCGCACAGGGTTGGGCAGGTTCTCGTAACCTTGCTGTGCATAAGCCCCCGACACCATGGCTGTCATCAGGACAGCTGTTGCCAGGAACCGTGTGATCAAAATTGCTGGTAATCTATTCATGGTTAATCCGTATTTGAATTCTGCTAATAATATCAATCGGCTAAGTGTCACTCATTGCCGCTGAACATCCACTTACCAATGCAACACAACTGCATAAAAAGTGAGTAGAGGTCGAACGACCCCGTGTCGTTCCACGTCGCGACGGCAAAACAGGCCGCCAGCGACGTATTACTTCTGCAAGGAGTCAGGCGGTAGCTACTGCATCATCAGCCAAAGCAGACCCGCGCAGACAGAAACGCACCAGACACCCGTGCTGTCAGGCTAGTAAAGCCCCTGAATATAGTTTGCCAACGCTGCGATTTCGGTATCGGACAGTCTTTCTGCCACTGAACGCATCATCTTGTTGACATCGTTTTCACGTTCGCCGGAGCGAAAATGGCTGAGAGTCGACATGGTATAGTCGGCATGCTGGCCGGCCAGACGAGGAAATTTAGCAGCATCGTTGCCTGCTCCCGCAGGGCCATGACAGCTCGCACAGGCTGGAACACCGATAGAAGTAATTCCACCGCGATAGATATCTCTGCCCAGCTTCAAATTGTTGTCAGTAGATGTACCCTGCGCCGGTGCCTGCTCTGCATAGTAGGCAGCAAGATTCTCCATTGCGGCCTGATCGAGATTAGCGACCATACCTGCCATGATAGCGTTGTTGCGCACACCCGATTTGAACTCCATCAGCTGCTTTAGCAAGTAGGGAGCGCCCTGCCCGGCCAGATTCGGATTGGCGGGAATCGCGGACACACCATCCACACCATGACAACCGGCACACACTGCTGAAGCCGCCTTACCCGCTGCCGCATCGCCTGTGGCAATCGTTGCCTTTAACTCGACTGGCGCTACCGGTTTTGAATCAGCCTCACTGGCCAGACCTGTTTTAACGTAACATAGCGTTGCTAATACAGCACCGACAGACACATAGAACAATGATTTACGCATCATCACACCTGAAATTATCCTGTAGGGAAATCGCTTTGAGCGCTGCCAAAGCGTTCGAGGGGAAATTCTCCAATTGTATCAAAATCTGCGGATTATTTTCGAGCCTGTCGCGGGCCGTTTTCTACGCCAGCGATGTCAGATGATCAATCCGGTTTATTTCAGTACAACCTTCACAAAGAGCGCTCACACCCTCGACCAGTTACCCGACGACAGTCTGGCTGAAGTCGCCTTTGCCGGTCGGTCTAACTCCGGCAAATCCAGTGCCATCAATGTCATCACCCGCAACAAAAAGCTGGCACGCACCAGCAAAACCCCTGGCAGAACCCAGTTAATCAACCACTTTGAAGTGACCCCGGGCCGATATATTGTTGATCTGCCGGGCTACGGCTACGCCAAAGTGTCAAAGACACAGCTGGCCCACTGGCGAGCCACTTTGGGCGGCTATCTGTTAAACCGCGAGCCGCTGCGTTGCCTGGTGATTGTGATGGACATTCGCCACCCGCTTTCCGATCACGACTGGCGTTTGATCGAGTGGTCTCTGCAGGCCAATATCGAGCTGCACTGCCTGCTGACTAAAAGTGACAAACTCAGCCGCGGCGCAGCGCGAAACACCATGCTTTCAACCGGGGCGACGCTTGAAGAGGAAGGCATACAATGCACCCTGCAGACGTTCTCGGCACTGAAAAAGACCGGTGTTGAAGACGCGCATGAGCTACTTGATATGTACCTCAAAGCCCCTTCGGAAGATGAAAAGTCCCTGTGAATCCGCTACGAAGACGGACTCAACAGCAAATATCGAAACGCCCGGTAAACTATGTATAGAAAAACCACCGGAAACAGGATGGTTTGAAGTAAAAACACCACTATCAGATTAACGGCATGCTCGCTTACATTTTCTGCGGAGTCCCGGTAATCCTTCAGCATACCGTCAAAGTCGAATTTGCTTGTCATCGACTGATAAATGTTACGCGCCTTTTCCCGCAGTGATGTTGACGGATTCTGCTGCTCTGACTGGCGGGTGCTTATTTCGCGAATCCGCTCGCTGGCCGCCTCCAGTTCCGCTGAAGAACTTTCAAACTGAGGCTGCAGAAATTGCCGGTACACCCAATCGTTGGCGATGGAGCCCAAAGGCACCAGAAACCGCACCAGCAACATCACCAGTAACAACCGACTGGCAAACTTGGCAATAGAAGACGCAGGGCCGTTTTGCATTCGAGTCAACAGCCAGAACACCGCCGCACCGGCTAACATGAAGCTCACTCCAACCCAGCTACTGACGTCCAGCAGGATTTTCTGTATGCCAAGTGAGCTGGTCGCAACCAACATCACCCAGGAGAATCTTTCGACCAGATCATTAATAGGATCGAGTATTTCCCCCGGTGAGAAGTTCACGCCAACACCTGCCGGCTGCACAGCGAACTCCGTCCCCTGCGCAACAGAAATTACGCCGTTGAGCGTTCGCGCGATCCCGAAACCGATCAGCGCACGTGTCAGTGCACTGTCTATTTGGGATTCACTTGAATGGTCTATCGGCTTGAGGAACGCAGCGGCTATCATCAGCGCAAGCAAAGTCGCCATTGAAGTGAACTTAAACCATCTTGTCTGATACCAGCGTACCGCTTGACTGTCCGACGCCACGTCAGCCATGGCCGACGCTTCTGCCGGTGGCGGGCTGACCGAACGCTCTCTAATCCGTTGCCTGAAAGAAGTATCCGGTTCAGACCTGACAACCGTCCGGCTTTCAGCGTCCCACCGTGCTTCCGACGCGCGGTCGATTGGCTGCCGGGAACTACTCCTTTGCACGGTGTCCCTCGACGACACATCGCGCTCGTAGGCTGGCGCAGCACTGTTTTTCTTAATGACACGTGAGCGCGGCCTGGAAGACATTTGCGCGGTATCATCTTGGGCCTGGTGTTTCATCGAGCTCTACCCTTGTTCCGGCAATGTTTTGACTGCAGTAAATAATTTACTCAAAGCGCTTTTAACCTTTGCTATCTGATCGGTGCAATACCGACTGCTTTATACAGCTGCGCTAAAAACCCGGCACTTTGTTCGCGCGCTTGTTCGGCACCTCTGGCCAGCACCTTCGCAATCGCTTCAGGTTCTGCCATTAGTGCTTCGTAGTGCTGTCTTGGTTCGTTCAATATAGAGTTTAGATGCTCGAACAGGTATTGCTTCATTTCTCCCCACGCAATGCCTTCCGCGTATCGCTGCCTGACTTCCTCTGCCTGCTGAGGTGTCGCAAACGCCTGATAGATTTCGAACAGTGTATTGCCTTCGGGATCCTTAGGTTCTCCCGGCTCCTGGGAGTTCGTTTTTATCCGCATAATAAGCTTACGCAGTTTTTTCTCGGGAACGAATAAAGGAATGGTGTTGTTATAACTCTTGCTCATCTTGCGACCGTCAAGCCCCGAAAGCACGGCGGTAGAGTCGTCTACCTCTGCCTCCGGCAGGACAAAATGCTCTCCGTAATGATGATTAAAACGCTGTGCGATATCACGAGCCATTTCAATATGCTGCACCTGATCTTTCCCCACCGGCACCTTGTGCGCCTTGAACATTAATATGTCGGCAGCCATCAATACCGGATAGCTGAAAAGCCCCATGGTGATGCCACGATCCGGATCAGCTGAACCGGCTGTTTCGTTTTCCTGCACAACGGCCTTGTAGGCATGCGCCCTGTTCATCAACCCTTTCGCGGTCTGGCAGGTAAGCAGCCAGGTCAATGCCGGAATTTCCGGAATATCAGACTGACAGTAGAAAACCGCTTTGTCGGTGTCCAGCCCAAGCGCAATCCAGGCTGCCGCTATTTCGAGCCGCGACTGCTGCACTGCTTCAGGATCATAGCTCTTGATCAAAGCGTGCAGATCAGCGAGGAAATAATAATTTTCCGTATCCGCGCGTTGACTGGCTTTGATTGCCGGTTTTATCGCACCGGCATAGTTTCCAAGGTGCGGCGTGCCGGTGGTGGTTATTCCGGTCAGATAAACCTGTTTCATCCAGGCGTTGTTCTCTCGTTAAAGGGGGGTGTTGCAGAGGTATTACCGACTTAACATATTACCGGAAGTTCATAGAAAAAGTGTTTCTAAACAATTGACTAGAAAATATTTTTATTACGAATTCTACACAACAGCCCGAATCCGGCCATTTTTTGCCAATAACTTCACGGTTGCAGATGTTGATCCGGTAATCCGGTCAAAAAGCGTGACATGCCATGGGGATCAGCTAAGGTCTGCCGTTACAGTCTTAGTTATACGCGGTTTTCTGAAACGTACATTATTTGATACATTGATCTCATCGAGACTGGGGTGCAGCCCGCTGTCACAGTATCCGATGACTCGTGTCACAGCCCCGACCCCAACTGGTGAACAACCCGAATGGACACTCGTAGACCTAACAACAATCGCGCTGAGAAAGCGATAAAGGTCGCAATCGTGCACGACTGGCTGCCTCTGGTAGGCGGTGCCGAGCGAGTACTGGAGCAGTTGCTGGCGCTCT
>JAHDHK010000018.1:14514-31097 GCA_020631335.1 Chromatiales bacterium | reverse complement strand
GGCGCTCTACCCGGACGCTGATCTCTACACGCTGTTTGACTTCCTGCCTCGCGAACAGGCGCCGTTCCTGGCAGGTCGCACAGTGATACACAGCAAGCTGCAAAGCGTTCCCTTTTCCAAGAAATTATATCGCCACATGCTGCCATTGCTACCAATGGCAATAGAGCAGTTCGACCTGAGCAGCTATGACCTGGTTGTCTCCTCGAGCTCAGCTGTGGCCAAAGGCGTTATCACTTCTCCGGATCAGTTGCACGTCTGCTACTGCCATTCGCCAATGCGTTATGCCTGGGACCTGCAGGCGCAATACCTGAAACAAACCGGATTAACGCGTGGTGTGACATCGGTTCTCATCCGCTATGCATTGTATCGAATGCGCATGTGGGATGTGATTTCCAGCAATCGTGTGGACTCCTACATCGCCAATTCGGGCTATATCCGCAATCGCATTCACAAAACATATCGCCGGGATGCCGCAGTGATACACCCGCCGGTAGACATCAATCGATTTACCATGCGAACAGAAAAATCCGAATTCTATCTGGCGGCTTCGAGACAGGTGCCATATAAGCGCATTGACTTAATCGTCAGCGCGTTCCGTTCCATGCCCGATCGCAAACTGGTGGTCATCGGCGACGGTCCCGAGCACAAGAAGATCAAAGCACTGGCCGGCTCCAATGTCGAGATTCTCGGCTACCAACCCGATTCAGTACTGCAGGATTACATCGGACGGGCCAAAGCGTTTATTTTTGCCGCGCAGGAGGACTTCGGTATTCTGCCGGTGGAGGCACAGGCCTGTGGAACCCCTGTCATAGCCTTCGGCAGAGGCGGCGCCAGAGAGACGGTGCTCGATAAAATCACTGGCTTGCTTTTTGAAGAACAAACAGAAGAATCGCTGATCGATGCGGTTTCCAGATTCGAGCGGTTGCAGCACAATTTCAGAGCGGACGTCATCCGACAACATGCCTGCAACTTTTCAATTGAAAAGTTCCGCGAAGATATGAAAAACCATATTGATGCCCTTTCCAGGGAGCGCGCAAAAACGGCAGTACAACCGAAGCCACCCAATGGCGTTGAACATATGCGCAAGTTTCTTCAGTAGCCAGACTGACGGAACAACCACCAGCGTAAGTCTGCTGAATCGGTAAGTTTCAACGTCAGTCAGACAGTAATTCACCCAGCAATAAAACGGGAT
Organism: Chromatiales bacterium; assembly: GCA_020631335.1. Lineage (GTDB taxonomy): Bacteria > Pseudomonadota > Gammaproteobacteria > Granulosicoccales > Granulosicoccaceae. Next base: position 29,905 of record JAHDHK010000018.1, on the reverse strand, counting down.
CAGAGCAATTTTTAAGGCACTCGGCGCAACCTTCAGCGGTGCACTTATAACACTGGTGTGCCACTTCTTTACCCTGATGTTTCTGGCCAGAATACTGGAACCGGAAACCATGGGGCTGTACTTCATTGCAGTCATGGTCACTTTTCTGCTCAAGCTGCTCAGCGATCTCGGTGTCGATCTGGCATTTGTAAAAAAGTATCCGGAAGAAACCGAACAAGGCCGCAACAGTCTTCTGCGAAGCGCCATGGCAATTCGACTGATCTCCTGTACGTTCGTATCGATTCTGTACTGTGTCGTTGAAGCCTCGGGGATCATCCCTTTTATCAACCTGATCGCCAACCTCACTGCGCTGACACTGATCCTGTACTGGATGCATAGTTTCAGGGAACTGATACTCAGGCTACTTCAGGCTGAACAACAGTTCGGTGTCTACGCGGGTACACAGGTACTTGCCGCCCTGCTGAAAGCAGCAATGGTTGTATGTTTACTCGCATTTAACGATGTCACCGTAAAACAGGTGCTCATCATAGAAATCATCGCATTTCTGGCATCTATCCTCTACGCAGCGACACGTGTCCGCGAGCGATTATCTGCAGCACTACGGGCCAGATTCAGCGGAGGCAAACAAATACTGAAATTCGGCTATCCGCTTTACCTTAACGCATTGTTGAATCTGGGCAACGAAAGGGTGTCACAGTATATAGTGGCCGGCATAGGTGGCCCGCTGGCAATGGCCTATTTCGGCATGGCAGAGAGACTCGCTGATGCAGGCACCAGGCTGTTTGAATCATTTGTCAACGTATATTACCCGGCCCAGACACAATACTTCGCCAACAATGACCAACCTGCTGCCACCGATTTCGCTAATCGATCGCTATTATGGATAAGCTTTATCATTGGAAGCGGAATAGTTGCATTCGCCACACTCCGCGAACCCGTTATCCGGCTGTTTTTCTCGGTTAAGTACATCAGTGTCGCCGATGCTGCAACGATGTTCTTTGCGGTTTTGTTGTTAAGATCCCTGCAAACTCTTATGGGTTACTTCGGCGTTGCAGCCGGTCAAAAGTTCCTGCCGGTAAAAGTCAGCCTGGTTTCAAGCGTATTTAATATCGTGGTCTGTTACCTGTTGTTTGTCCGCTATGGATACGAAGGTGCCATCGCCGCTTTAGTACTTACGCAGTTGTTAATGAACTGCCTGTACTTCTACTGGCTCAACCGAGAAGGATACGAACTGAATCTGACGCCGGTAATACTCATACTCCTGATGGCTCTGGGTGCAACTGCCATCATTTTTTACTTGTCAGAATACTTTTTACTGTCAATGATCGTATTTCCTGCATTTGTAGCCGCCTGTTATGTCACATTACCTGAACTACGTGCAGACTGTGCTATAGGCTGGACAAAACTCAATCGCTATTTAAGCAATCGTGCCAATCTGAAAGCCGGTAAAGCACACTGAAGCAAAACTATGAATATTCTCTTTCTAACCCCGTACCTGCCCTATCCGCTCAACAATGGCGGATTGATTCGTGTCTTCCATTTACTGACCAATATTGCGAAAAAACATCAGGTAACGCTGTTGTGTATGGAGCCGGATAACGACAAACAACGAGAAGGCATCGATATACTTCGATCAAAGGGGATCGATGTAAATCTTATTCCGGTTGCGGCAAATCAGAAAAAAGAGAAAAAACGCCTGTACCAGCTGAAATCACTCTTTTCGAACAAGACCTATCAATATCATCAGTACTATTCAAAACGGATGCAGCAAGCTATTACTGAGCAGCTTGATTCAAACAAGTACGACTTGCTGATGGTAGAGTTTTCGCAAATGGGCTACTACGACATTACCACAGACATTCCAAGGTACGTCGATCAGCACAACGTTGAATATGAAATTATGCAGCGTACCTATGAAACCGAAAAAAGCCCCTTGCGCAGACTACTGGCTAAATCCGAGTGGAGAAAATACCGCGAGCACGAAATTGAAAACTGTGAAAAGTTTTCAGGCTGTCTGACCACCTCCAAACGCGATGCGGACATTCTTCAGCAACGTTCACCTGGGATGGAATGCCATGTGATCCCGAACGGTGTAGACAGTGACTTCTTCAAACCTGTAAACGCACCTGTTGATCCAAACATGATCCTGTTTACCGGAACGATAAGCTATTACCCGAATACTGAGGGCATTCTGTGGTTCTACCATAATATCTGGCATTTAGTTAAACAGAAAAATCCCAAGGCTACTTTTTGTATTGCCGGCAAAAGCCCTCCGGCTGAAGTACAAAATTTATCGGCATTAGACAATCAGATAACAGTGACGGGCGCTGTAGATGATATGAGAGACTACTACGCCAAAGCCACCGTAGTGGTGGTACCGCTTCGTGTAGGCGGTGGTACCCGGTTAAAAATACTAGAGGGCATGGCAATGCAAAAAGCCATCATATCTACCTCAGTCGGTGCGGAGGGTATAGACCACACCGACGGCAAAAATATACTGTTGCGCGACACGCCGGAAGCATTTGCTGATGCAGTCATAGAAGTGATGAGCAATCAGAAGCTGCGCGTTGACCTTGAACAAGCCGGCAGACAACTTGTTGAAGACAAATACGACTGGCAGGCAGTAGGGAGTATTCTGTGCGACGTGTTCGAAGCGGGAGTGAAAGCGGCGTAGCAATGTGCCGGTAGTAGTGATCCCATTATCTGCACGTTTGCCAACGCATGGGCGATCCGCCAGTGGGGTTGATAATTGATCAGCTGAGAAACTCAGCTGTTACCATACAGCTCCACTGAATCGCCCCCGGCAATGGCTGTCTTAATTTTGACCAGATTTCTGATCAATAAAAGATACCACTTAGCGTATTTCTTTTTGCCAAAGGGAAGATTAATCAGCGTTAACCCGGCGGCTCCAACCACCTGAGCCAACACAAACGCACCGGTTTTAACAAACGTGATGCCGTTTTGCTGGGACCACAGATAGTTCCAGTGAGTCTGCCCGATTCTTACATTCTGGCGTTTCAGATAGTCCATATTCAAACGATGCGCCTCAACGGTTTCAGACACAACCGCATTGTTGTCGAATACCAGCTTTCCACCAGCCTTGTAGATGCGGTGGAAAAAATCAGTATCCTCACCACCACTTTTACCGTAGGCCGGGTCAAAAGAGAATTTCATTTCTTTTACCCAATGCGCTTTCAGCAGGGCATTCGAAGTTGCACCCTTTTTCAGTAGTGCGCCGGTGGCATGTTTGTCTTTTCCGAACATATCACCATCCTTTATCCAGTCGGGTGAACCGTCCGGGTAATTTACCTGCACTGTACCGAATACCCCATCGGCCTGATACTTATCCATCGCGAGGATCAGCGATGCTATCCAGTCTTTCTCCGCCCACTCATCATCATCAATGAACGCGAGGTACTCGCCATTGGCCTGTTCGATCGTAGTGTTTCTGACCGCAGCCAGATTGCGTTCCGAATTGGAAAAATAACGAATAGTCAGTGGTGAGCTCTGATATTTCGCACAAACCGACTCGGCAGATTGCTGCGCGTCATTATCTACGACAACCACTTCGAGTTGCGTTTCAGGGGGCAGCTCCTGCGCGAGCAGACTTTGCAAAGTCTTATCAAGAGACTCTCTCTTGTAGGTACATAAGCATACGGAAATTAACATATCACTCAGCCAGTCAACTTATATTCAATGACACGCGCAAGATCATAATTAGTAATATCAACCGGAGAAGAAGGCACCGGCTCGTCACATAACGATTGATAATCCAGTACCGGCAACGGTTCATCAGGGTATACCACTGTCATACGCCTATTTTTGATTTCAGCAGCTATTTGAAGCTGATGATCATCTGAAAACTCGTTGTACCTGCATACCCTCGGGACAAATACTGTTCGCTTGCGATACTTCAACGCCAGATTAAGACTACCGATACCACAGTGGCTGATGATAAGCGCACTTTCCCTGATCAGGGTCTCCATCCGCTCTCTTGGAACGATAGAGGCTACCTCCCCGCTTGCCGGCAAATCAGCCACTTCAACCACACCGCTCTGAATAAACCACTGACATCGGTCATCACGATACAGTGCTTCACGGCTGATCAATTCGTATAAGCGTTCAAAAGGATAATCATTGGTGCCCATTGTCACCAAGATCAAAGGCCTGGCCATGATATTCTATCCCGCTGTGTTGATCTGCGACGGTCTGCCACTGACACAGAAACGCATCATATAACCCCAGCTTTTGAATTAGCTTTCCGGAGTTTGAGAGTTCAGTTACTCTGGACATAGTGTCCAGAAATACAAATCTCGTGCGTGTCAGCCGCGCAACCAACGCGAACGGCAAACAAATCGGACCGCCGGTACTGAATACGGCCATTGGTCTTTCTTTGATTAAAATTCTAATCGCTGCAAAAAAATTTACGCAATGTACTAATACGTTGTGCTGCGTATCAGTGACGGTATAAACGCGGTCAAAATACTCCCCGTTGAGCATATCTTTATTACTGACCAGCACCAGCGCCTGGCTGATCGTACTGGTGGCACACATCGCCTGAGTCAGATGTCCTCCGGAAGATGCGACAACCAGTACGGTTTCTTTACGTTTCAACTTGTCACACCGACGCACTCATCAACTGCATTAGCCAGTTGCGGGAGGCTCATACTTTTGCGCACGGATATTTCTGAAAACTGCATCCAGATTGGGTTTCTGCCCTTGCGTATAGAGGATATTCATCATGGCCATCACCATGATCACCCAGACAAAGTGCAGACCGTGCACGAATGAGGTCTCCAGACAATTATGTAATAGCGCGTATGCTATCAATGCAGAGGACATTGGATCAGAGGCATTGCGTGTCACGATGACAAAGACGATCAACATCAGCAGCCAGAACGTCGTGGGTATAACACCCATTTGCATACACAGGTCGACGAAACCACTATGGGCCGTATGTAACAACTGGTAATAACTGTATTTTATATCCAGCGCCTCGGGCACCTCCCCGACACCCCAGTAGGCACCGTACGCAGTGCCGAACATCCAGTTCTTTTTGAGATCCGCCAGCAGGTGGAACCAAATACCGGTTCGACCGGTCAGCGCTTCTTCCGGCAAAATACTGCGATAGTAATCAATGGGAGCTTCACCAACACCGATTAACGCCAATGGGATGAAGACAATAATCATCAACCAGAAGGAGATCACTGCGATGGACATATACCGTAACAAATGCTGCGAGAACAGCATGAGCGGACCCAGCATTAAGACAAAGCCGATGGGCGTCTTGGACCCACTTAGCAGCAGCAGTATCGCCCAACCAATAGTGCAGTACAGCGCGAGCTTCTTTTCTTTTGCTGTTTCGGCGTAATAACGCAGCGTGGCTAATGAAATCAGTAGAAACGCTCCGGCAACACCACCAAATTCATTCTTTGCCGGATGGAGTCCGGTGAATTTGTTGTACACATCGAATGATATCCATGGCACCAGCAGAAACAACGCTTCGTACACCAGCAACACGACAGAAAAGAACAACAGATAATTCACGAACCGATTCTGCGATCTGGCGATGACCACCGCGCCGGCTACCGAGGTAAACAGCATAACCTGACGAATTGCCCGGCGCATGGTGTCCGACGGATGATCCGACCAGAAATAAGAGAAGATCAGAAACGCGGCAAACAATCCCAGTGGCAACAGAACATTCAGGTATGCCCTGAACAGGTTGCGCGACCTGATAATAAACATCAGACAGGCCATCGTAAAAACAGGCAGCAACAGCTGCTTCCACAAAGCCGCTCCAGAACTGACAATCTCAAGCCTCATGTCGAGGTCACGAGCCATCAGACTGGACTTAGGATTTAAGTCAGGTGTAAACGCTTTTGTCGTCCACCCGAGCAGAAGAAATAATGGCAGCCCGAGCAGAACACGGCTGAGAGTATCCCGGGGAATCCTCAGTGGCCCTCCCCGGGAAACAGGATATGTACGACTTGCCTGCACGTGTGTTTAGTCCGCTAACTCAGGTATTGCCATAGCTGTAATAGGAGTAATACGTTGCACCCATTTCCAGCTGATTCAGCACGACTCCAACCACCGGTGCTTCAACCCGTTGCAGGGATTGCATACAACGGCTGATGTGCTGATAAGGAGTAGCGCGCGCTTTGATGGTATAGATCACTGCATCGGCATACCCGGACAATACCAGCGGATCACTGACCGGCAGCACAGGTGGTGCATCAAGAATCACATAGTTATATTTCTTCGCTGCCTCTTTTATGTGAGACTGAAAGCGTGGTGAGCTGATCAGTTTGAGCGGATTCAGCGGTGTAAAGTTCGCACACAGCAGATCAAGATTATTGTCTATGCCGATCACACACTGCTCAAGCATTGCCTCGGCAGAGAGTACTTCACGCAATCCCATGTCGTTTTTGTTAACACCGAACATGGAACTGACGCCACGGGTACGCAGATCGCAATCGATTAGCAATGTCCGTCCTACATTGGCGTAGCTGTAAGCAAGGTGCCCGGCTATCGTAGACTTACCCTCTCCGGCGATCGTCGATGTAACCATTATTGTCTTGTGCGGCTTGTCTACTCGATCAAGCATCAAACCGGTACGGACCGTGTTCACTGCCTCTTTAAAGATTGCACCTTCTTTCGAACGGTCGTTGTCCTCTTGTGAATTCAGAACCACCGGTCGGACAAAACCTTTACGGATGCTTGGCAGTGAACCCAGCAGCGGCAGCCCGATTCTCTGATCGACATCGTCACCGTCGCGAATCCCGGTGTTAAAGAGCTCACGCATGATGTAGTACAACATAGACAGCAGCAAACTGCCCAGTCCTGCCAATAGAAACAGCACAGCCTTGCGCGGCTTTGAAGGTTCCAGCGGATCTTCCGCCGGCGTCAGAATCCGTGCGTGTGCACTTTGCAGATCGACCGTTTCAGTGGTCTCCTTGGCACGCTCGTAGAACAGGTCGAGCAGTCTTTTGTTAGCATCGACGCTTCGCTGCAACTCCTGGTACTTGCTGCCCTTGCGGTTGGTATCGAAGAACTGTTGTTCGGCAGTCCCGATACGCCGTTTGATTTCGGCTTCTTCAGCCAGCGCCGCGTTATATTCAAATTCAATCGTCTCGACAATTCGATTAACCTGCGCACGCAAACCGGAACGGGCCGTGTTGAGATCAGAGGTTGCCGCAAGCATTTTCGGATGCTGTGGCCCATAACGCTTGGACGCTTCCGCCTGCTTCTGTTGAGCTAGCACGACATCGAGCTTAAGTTTCTGAGCAACACTATCGGCTTGTACAGTCGGCAGTGACTCAAGGCTCCCATCCTGACGTGCTTTTTGCACCTGACTACGACGGATGGTCGCTTCGGCCAGCTTTGCATTCGCCTGCACCAAAGCAGTTTTCAGATCTTTGAGTTCCTGGGAGTTCAAATCCTGAATGTTCTCAAGATTAATGACACCTTCCTGCTCTATGTAGTCAGCGAGTTGCTGCTCGGCACTGGTCAGGTCGGTACGCAGGACTTCCACCTGACCGGCAAGCCAGGAGGCAGCAGTTTTGGTTCTTTCCAGCCGTGCTTCAAGATCTGCTTCTATGTAAACGGCAGCATGTTCATTGGCAACTTCGCGGGCCAAAGCAGGAGACGGAGCCTCGAAGCTGATGTCTACGAGTTGTGTCTTGCGCATGGGCGTGATCATCAGCCGCTTGCTGTAGTCTTTGATCAGCTCACGTCGTGCTAGCTCAGTCTCGACCTCTGCATCTACTTCTGTATCCGAACCCATGCCCAGTGTGGCGAGTACGCGATCACGAAATGAAGCCAGACCCGGCACCTTGTCAATCAGTCCTTCTTTGGGTTGAAACGCTTCATGGCTCGCCAGATCCAGCCGACCGACAACTTTCTCGGCAAGAGGTCTCGACTTGAGTACTTCGAATTCCGTAGAAAGATACTCTTCGCTCTGGGTGTCCAGACCGTAGAGTGATTGAACATCAATGACCTGACTTTCTTTCTGCTCTATCTGAACAGTCGCGATCGCTTTGTACTGCGGTGTCAGACTATTAACAATCAGGTAGCTGGCAATAAGCACTGTCAGCACAAACAGCGCAATGCGCCATTTGTTATCTAATATTGTCTGAAAATACCTTTCAAGATTGAAGTTAACTTCGTCTTTCTTGAATTCAGTCAGCGTACTATCTAATGGATGGAGTGATTTCATAAAAAACTGATCGCCCTAGAAAAAGCCTTCTGGCACGGAAATTATGTCGCCAGGATAAACCGGGTCGCCCATTCTGATTCTTCCCTGCTGCTGCTGGCCATCTATGTCTCGAGATACTTTAATTCGCTTCTTTGAGGCCCGACCGGTAAATCCACCGGCAAGTGCAATAGTCTTTTCGAGCGTCAAGCCGGACTGGTAAGCGTAGTTACCCGGACGCTGGACCTCTCCATTGACAAATATCTGTAGATACTCAGAGATGGTAATAATGTCGCCGGGCAATACTGCATCGGTAGGCCGCATACTGAACTGCTGAGCAACACCGTTGATTTCACGCGTCAGCGTCACACGCTCTTTGGAAGCCTTTTCACTGAAGCCACCAGCGAGCGCCACCGCCTTGTCCAGCGTCAGACCGGGCTTGTAGTCATAACCGCCGGGTGAAGTCACCTCGCCATTGATGAATACCTGTCTATATTCTGCAATAGATACCCGCACGTCAGGATTCACCAGGTATGCACCGCTTAGTTCACTGGTGATAGTAGTTTCCAACTCCGCTACCGACATGCCACGCGCGTTGATCACACCCAGCAGCGGAAAATTGATCTGGCCTTTCTCGTTGAGCTTGACGTCCATGGTCAGGTCGTCTTCACCGAAAACAACAATCGAGACCTCGTCGCCGGGACTTAACGTGTAGGTGTCTTGTGCAAAGACGCCAAGTGTCCACAGAAAAAGAACTATTCCGGTAATTTTGCTTATCAATGATTTCATTAATTAACCCATGCAGTAGAAGCCCACTGCAGTCTAGTTACATCTGTCTGACTGCCAACTGAAATCCCAGCGTCTGCGGGAAACAATCGGCACGTTGCCAAGTAGACCGCCTCCTTCAGCAGACGCATGATAGTGCTTTGCAAAGAAGGTGCGGGTTCCGATAGCCGCTGGTGGTGCCTGGTGGAGACAGTTGCCGCGCCACACCGACTGTGTCGGCCACATCCGGCACTTGTGTAGTTAAAATAGCCCTAACAAACAGGGCTTCAAACCTGAGCTGGAACTACTCCACAATTCAGAGGCACAGCCTCACCCTGCCGGACAACCAGCATAAGATGAAGTGTGACTGAGTTCACGATAATAACTGTATTTAGTATCGACGGGACTTACCCATCGTTAAGAAAGGCAACATCTGCACACCCATCCGGGCATAACTCGACGGCAGAGCCTATTCAGTGGCCACTGCTTTGACCGATTGGCGCCAGCGCGGTGTTTATTTCAGCAAGGTATTCGAACAACGCCTTATGCGCCTGGGCATTTTTCGCTTTCAGCTCATCACACCGGACCTTAAATGCACGAACTTCGTCATCGTGGTCCTGCAGCAGCGATGCAAGCAGATCTTTCTCCGCCTGTGTGGCGTCAAGATTAAATTTCTTTTTTCTGGCTTCCAGCATGGTCAGAAAATCAAAATGACGACGCTTGGTGGTTTCCATTGAGTTGTAACTGCGCATGGCAGATTGATACGCAGAACGGTGTGTCACGTCACCCACCTATATGAGACATTTCAACTTTCGGCAGTAATACCGATTCGACGGTGCGGATTTCAGAGTATCGATCCCGTCGTCTTTTCCAGATCGCGCGCAGCTTCTGCTCGATTTCATGATTATCGGCACCACTGCGCACTATCGACATCAGATCGAAGCCATCTGCGGCAAAAAGACATGTGTACAACTTGCCGACGGCCGACAGCCTGGTCCTGCTGCAGTCTCCGCAAAAGGGTTTAGACACAGATGAGATCACACCGATTTCACCGCCGCCATCATTGTACTTCCAGCGTTTTGCGACTTCGCCCTGATAGTTGGCACCGATGGGTTCGAGCGGCAATTCCGCGTTTATCTGATCGACAATTTCCTGTGCGGTAACCACCGCACCGTCATGCCATGCATTGGTATTGCCGACGTCCATAAACTCGATAAAGCGCAGTATGTTGCCGGTACCATGAAAATACCTGGCCATAGGCACGATACTGCTTTCGTTCATACCGCGCTTGACTACCATATTGACTTTCACAGAATCAAACCCGGCACCAGCCGCAGCATCAATACCATCAAGCACCTTTTGAACCGGTACGCCAACGTCATTAATGGCCTTGAAGGTTTCATCATCAAGTGCATCCAGACTGATATTAACCCTTTTCAAACCCGCATCTCTCAAACTTCGAGCACGCTTTTCGCTCAACAGCACGGCATTGGTCGTGAGGCTGATATCGGTGATGAGATCAATTGACGCAATGCGCTCAATCAGATTTTCCAGCTCACTTCGAACCAGAGGCTCACCACCAGTCAGTCTGATTTTGCGAACACCAAGCGTTGCGAATATCTGCACCAGGCGCTCGATTTCTTCGAAGGTCAATAGCTCCTTTTTTGCCAGAAACTGATAACCGCGGCCAAACACTTCTTTTGGCATGCAGTAAACACAGCGAAAGTTACACCTGTCAGTGACCGACACGCGCAGATCGTGCAGCTGCCTGCCCAGTGCGTCGGTGATGGCGGATTCAGTCATTAGCACAGCCTGTGTTACCTGTGGGCGGATATTCTGCCACTTTTTTATTGCTGAATCTGCGTTGCAATGCAACGACAGACGATGCCGACCAATCAAAAAACAGGCTCATCCACCGCCCCGTTGAAATCTCAGATTAAAAAATCGCATGACTTCATCGACCTGCGTTTCAGACAATCCGTTAAAACTGAATTTCACCTCGAGATAGGGCAGTGAAAATGACGCTATTTTTCGGTGCATTTGCCCGCTGACCACCAACTCCAGGGTACCACTGTCTATATCCGCCAGGTAACCACCGGCGGTTTTCTTAAACGGCCGCTGATCGAGTGCTGCCGGCAGGGTGCGCTCGAATTCCTCGAGCGTAAATCCCATTTCCTTACTGAAAGTGATCGCCTCCAATGTCAGCCACCCGCCACAGGCGGCCAGATCGCAACGACGTCTCCGTCACTCAACACCCCGGTTTCAGCACGTTGCTCAGCTGCGAAGTAAGTTCCGTTAACCAGCACCAGATGCGCGCTCTCTCGAGGCACACCAAACTGGTCTATCAACTGAAACAGAGTCACCTGCTCATCGACGTCAACCTCAACGGCGTTATCCACCGCATTAGCCGGGAGTTTGTCCTGAAGCGTGGCGTAGAGCTTGAACTTTATTTTCATTAAACAGGATCAGCCTGGGCCTGGGCACATGACAGATACGCTTCCATAATTCGCATCGGGTCTTTCAGCAGTCGATCCTTCCACGCCCCCAGAGAGGTTTGCGACTGAATCAGTCCACGCAATACACCCACGTGCTGAGTTAAACCCAGGCTGCTGGCACCAACCAGCACATCATCTTTAAATTGCAGGTTCAGATATTTGAACTCATCTTCGTTTAAAAGTTCTGCCGACTCGCCACCTTCAACACCCATCCACGACCCGAAAGAAGCCGACACCAGCCCGATGGTGTCCAGTACATTCATATTGACGTTACCGGCGTGCTGAGAACGATGACCTCGAACCATATTGCCGGCTGCTACCTTGGCATGCTCCACTGCGGTTGGCTGAATCGCCTGTACCGTGTATTCACCGGTTGAAAAATCTTTACCCTGACAGACGTCACCCGCGGCATAGATATCTTCATTGCTGGTTTGCAGATACTCGTTCACCATCACTCCCTGGTCTGTATGCAGACCACTGTCCATGGCAAACTGCATGTTCGACTTTACACCGGTTGCGGTGATCACAAGATCTGCATCGACGCTCTGGCCACCGCTGAGGCTTACCCGTAATCTGCCGCCGTCTATCTGCTCAACCGATTCGGCTTTTGTTGAGCAATGAACGCTCACGCCTTTGTTCTCACACCACCGCTTGATCATGTTGCCGGAAACATCGTTCATCATCCTCGGCACCATGCGATTTTCCATTTCCACCACGGTGAGTTTCACATCACGCAGTGCGAGCGACTCAAGCACAATGCAGCCGATAAATCCGGCACCCAGCAACACCACACTGGCACCGGGTTTCGCCAGCTCGACTATCGACCTTGCATCTTCAAGTGTCCAGCAGTTATGCACACCTGGCGAGTCTATTCCGGCAATAGGCGGCACCGCAGGGCTCGCGCCTGTGGCAAGCAGGAGTTTGTCATAACGATAAGAGTCACCATCGTCTGTGAGCACACGATTCATATCAGTGTCGATAGACTGAACACGCTTGTTGACGACATCAATATTGCGCGACTGATAGTGCTGATCGGTCTTTCGCAGATACGTTCCTGACTCGTCGATTTTATCAGTCAGAAAATACGGGATCGCCATGCGTGAGTAGGGTGGCTCGGGTTCCGCTCCAATAATGGTGATATTGGAAAGTGGATCGAGTTTTCTCAACTGTTCGGCAGCGACTACACCAGCGGGTCCCGCACCGACAACGACGTAAATCATGTTGCTCTCCAATGGCTGAAAACGGCTTTTTTGTTGCCACTACTTTAACAAATAAGTGAGCGTGGCAAATGATATTGAACGTAAATAACGGCGCGTTGCGCACAACGGCCGCAACAGACAGACCTGCAGCATTGCTGCGAACAGCAACCAGCGGCTAAACGAAAAGCGGCGACCTCAGGTCGCCGCTTGATTCACTTCATAAGGCCGGCTACACGCCCTGGCAAAGATTGAATCAGGAAGGCAGGTCGAACTTGCTTCGAGTCTCTGCAGTAAGTTGGCCGTCCTGGGTCCAGCCGCGCAGCTGGTAGTACTCCGGCAACATTTCACCCAACTCGCAAACCTTACCTTTTGCAGGCCCTGATTTCGCGGCGTCTTTAAGCAGACGCTGAGGAAGCGTGTCGTCAGAACCGGTAATTCCAGCTTTCATATTGAAATCACGTTCCAGCTGCCAGATACGCTCACCGACTTCTACCAGCCGCTCCGGCGACCAGTCACCGTCGCATGCGGCATCTATCTGCGGTGAAATATCGTCAAGCGTCCACGCGAAAGTCGTGAAAACACACAAGCCTGAAGAGTCAACCGCTGCTGTTGCGTCCTGAAATGCCTTGACCAGACCGGCCTTACCTTCAGTTTGCAGCGGATCAGTCTTCTCCGGCACGCCGAGTATTTCAGAAGAAACGGTATAGCTTCTCAGGTGGCAGGCACCGCGATTGGAAGTGGCATAAGTCAGCCCCATACCCTGGATACCGCGCGGGTCATACGCTGGAAATTCTTGACCTTTGACTGTCATAGACAACTCAGGACGCCCGTACTTTTCGCAAAGTCTGCGGGAGCCGAGGTTGATGTCAGCACCGAACCCTTCACCCGTTGCGGATTTCTCTGCAGCCCAGCAGAGCGCCTGAGCGTTGCCGAACTTAAGCTCTACACCATCAGTGTGCTGGGTTGAGATCGCACCGGATTCAAACAACTCCATCGCAGCCGCCACCGTTGCACCGAATGAAATCGGATCCATACCGTCTTCGTTGCACAGGAAATTCACGTACGTCAGTGCATCGAGATCGTCGACACCGGTATCTGATCCGAGTGCCCACGCCGCTTCATACTCGAGGCCACCTGAATTACCCCAGTACTGAGGCTTTTCTTTGACCGAAAAATGCTCCCGATCGATGGTGGAAATACGTCCACAGGCAATGGTACAGGCAAAGCAGCCACCATTACGGGTAAGGTTGGGCTTACCATCACTCTCACGAGGCTCAAGCATTGCTTCACCGGAGATTTTAGAAGCGCCTTCGAACTGGACTTCCTGCATGTTTCGCGTAGGCATAGCCCCTACTTCGTTGATGACATTCATCAACACCTGAGTACCCAGAGCTGGCAGACCTTCACCAGTTACCGGATTCTCGGCCAGCACTTTTTTACCGGCACTGACTGCCGACATGAATCGCGCAGGATCCTTAATGTTACCAACGCCAAGAGAACCGCGAACCGCTACCGCTTTAAGATTTTTCGAGGCCATTACGGTTCCGACGCCGGAGCGTCCTGCCGCCCGGTGCAGATCATTGATGACCGAGGAAAACAGACATCCCTGCTCTGCCGAGCGACCGACAACCGCAATACGCATCTGCGGATCCTGATGTTTGGCATGCAGCATTTCATCAGTTTCCCAGCACGACTTACCCCATAAATCAGTAGCCGGCATCAGTGTCGCGTTGTTGTTTTCGATATGCAGATACACCGGTGCGGGTGATTTACCCTCAAAAATGATCATATCCCAGCCGGCATTCTTGAGTTCGGCACCAAAGAATCCGCCTGAATTTGAACACGCCACCGCTCCGGTTAGCGGGCTTTTAGTAATCACTGAATAGCGACCGGCGGTAGACGCCATGGTGCCGGTCAGCGGACCGGTAGCCATAATCATTTTGTTATCTGCACCAAGCGCATCGCATTGCGGGTCGATTTCTTCGACCAGATACCTGGTTGCCAATCCGCGCTGACCCAGATACTGGTTGGCCCAGTCCATGTTCAGCGGCTCGGGAATACAGGTACCTTCAGTCAGGTTGACTCTAAGTAGTTGTCTGGTCCACGCCATGATTACGCTCCTGTGTTCGCTGCGTTGTCGGTTTTACCAGCCCACTGGCGCATTTTATCCAGGCCGGTGGCGTTTGCATCAACATAGGTAATCGCATCGGTCGGGCAAGCGCTGGCGCATTGAGGATCGCCGCCGCAGAGGTCACATTTGACCACTTTGCCGGAGTCTACGTTGTAGTTAACGGTGCCGAACGGACAGGCGATGGTACAGACCTTACAACCGACGCAAAGATCGTTTTTGACGTCTTTAGAGCCGGTAGCGGGGTTCAGCACAATTGCGTCAACCGGACACGCATGCATGCACCATGCTTCGTCACACTGCGTACAGGTATAAGGGACGAACCTTCCTTCCTCGTGGAATGTGAAGACTTTTATTCGGGACTTGGCCGTGTTGAAAACGCCTTCGTTTTCAAGTGAACACGCCATTTCGCACTGCAGGCAGCCGGTACATTTACCCGGGTCGATATTCAGCGATTTGAGCATGCAAGCTCCTCCGATCTTTTTTTGTAGGTAATTATTGTCAACAGATCCGCCGGTGCGGTCCTCCACCACACATTAAATACCACAAAACCGCGTGAGTCCAGACCCAGCCCGGCCAGGCCATCGGCAGCCCTTTAAAAATAATACCC
>JAHDHK010000018.1:0-14414 GCA_020631335.1 Chromatiales bacterium | reverse complement strand
GCGCTAGGTACCAAACCCTTTCAAATCATCCTGGGGTGGTGTGAACTTAAGTGTCTGCCTGCCTTGCAGTCGAGACCATCGATCATTGCGGGAAAAAACGGGCTTCCTGCCGAACTGCTTGACATAGTCTTCCTGCTCTGTGGTCTGGATAGCCCGCGGTCGCTGGCGGCGCACTTCCACAATCGCCTGCTCCGGGGCCATCCCCATATCGACCAGCAAGCGGGCTGCGATCATCCCCGTTCTTCCAAGGCCGGCGAGGCAATGCAGAACGATTCTCTCTCCGGCAGCAATGGATGCCACCAATTGCTGTCCCTCGATTTGCCAATTGTCCTCGAACGGGGGCACCGGCACATTCATATCCATAATCGGCAGGTGACGCCACCAGAACCCGGAGTCGACAAGCTGTTCGCCCAGCGTACCCACGCCGAGGCTTTCCAGCTCGTCTGATTCGTTCAGTGTCACTACACCGGTCGCCCCCCACTCATGCAACGCCGCAATGTCGCGTTTCAGGTTGCGCTGAATGTTGCCTCGCCGCGGTGACTCCAGCCTGATGCCGGGGCACGGTGCCATGCCGATAACACCGCTTTTGCCTGGCACTTCCAGGGTAAAAATTGGATTTGCGCTCTGGCCGGTTAATCCGAACATTCTCTGCCTACTCCATAAGGGGTGATGCAATGCGCGGAGTTCCGCGTCGTTATTTTTATTTTAAGCTGAGGTACCTGCCTGGCCGACCCCACAGCCGCCCACGGTATCGACCCGTAAGACGATTTGTTAAGCGGCGGACGAAAAAAACGCTATGAAACCGGACGCAGGCATCAATCAGCCTGTCCCGAAGTACATTACCGCTCGGATGTGTTTGCTAATGTTGCGCATATTCGAGCCAAAGACAAGACCCAAACTACGATTCATTACATTTTTTACGCTTTGAACAATATCTCCGGGCACCGGGTGCCAAGGACCTGCAGCTTAAGCTGATCTGTTCGCTCATATCAGAAGTTCCGGCTTCAGCCTGCGTGGTTTCCGCCGATTCGATTCTAAAATACCCGGCCCCGCGAAGACCGGGCAAAATCTCCCAGGGGTGGAATACATGTTTTCCGGACATCAGCGGCCGACTCATCACGATCACATCAGTGATGTTGTTGCCGCACTAGAACACCTGGTTGTCGGCAAAAGCGTGCAAATAAAGCTGTCACTCGCCACACTGCTGGCCGGGGGACATCTGCTGCTCGAAGACATGCCGGGAGTTGGCAAAACTACGCTGGCCAGAGCACTTGCGGCGACGCTAGGGTTCAACTGGAGCCGGGTGCAATTCACCAGCGACCTCCTGCCAGCCGACATCACCGGGATCTCCATTTTCGATGTATCAACCCAGGAATTCCGCTTTCATCCCGGACCAGTCTTCACCTCCCTGCTTCTGGCAGATGAAATAAACCGCGCCCCACCAAAAACACAGAGCGCGTTACTGGAAGCGATGGAAGAGTCACAGGTGACCATCGACGGACATCGCCACACACTCGACCAGCCGTTTTTTGTTGTGGCAACGCAAAACCCGGCTGAACAACTGGGTGTATACCGATTGCCGGAGTCACAGCTCGACCGGTTCCTGTGCTGTATAGAACTCGGCTACCCGAGTGCAGATGCCGAAAGAGTTTTGCTGACTGGCGGCGACAGACGACAACTGGTCGAACGAACCCATGCAGTTGCTTCCATTGACATGGTCGTGCAATGGCAGCAGCAGGCACAACAGATAAACGTCGCACCTGCTGTGCTTGATTATGCACAGGCTTTGCTGGCGTGCTCCCGACAAATGGCAACAGAGGGAATATGCGCGAACGGCCTGAGCCCGCGAGCCGGGCTGAGCCTGTTATCGATGAGCAGGGCGTGGGCGATGCTTAACTCACGTGAGATGGTTCTACCCGAAGATGTGCAAGCTGTTTTTACCAGCGTTGCGGCGCACAGACTGGCCGGCTCTCTGAAACAAGGGGCCCCTGTGACACGAGAGATTCTCGACAGCGTTGATATTCCATAGCCAGGGTTAGTACGGCTGCAACCCACAGCAATGCCTCTAAACGAAGACTCAAGCGTAGGTTTAACTATTAACAGCTGCACAACTCAGCGGAACAAAATCATACAGCGCACTGCCAACCACCACAGTGCACGCGCGTGTCCCTGCCAACCACACAGCCGACTTAAATTAAGCGTAACCGCATCGCCACAGACATTGCCGCTGGATACTCCGATGCGAATCCATACTTTTTCCCGACAGTTCACTTTGAAAAGCGCAGAGTGAAAAATAATGCCTGACACCACCGCCGCACGAGAACGCATACACCACAAACCCGCCAACAAAACAACGGCAGGTAACGCCAGCGGGTGGTTTAAGCAACGATTGTTTCGAGTGGACGCAAGTGATCAATTACCTCTGACCTTAAAGCACGAAAGAATTTATATACTACCCACGGCGCGAGGCCTTGCTTTTATCGCAGTAGCACTGGTGATGATACTGGCGTCAATGAACTACGGGCTCAACCTGGGTTACGCGTTGAGCTTTATACTGGTGGGGCTTTTTGCATCGTGCCTGTTATCTACCTTTCTTAATCTATCCCGGCTGACCATCCACAGCATCAGTGGTGACGACACGTTTGCCGGCAAGCCGATTGAGTACAACGTTATTCTGCAAGAGGAAAAAGGTAAAACCCGTTATTCCATTACGCTGCAGGCAGCACAGGCCACTGCCACTATCGATGCTATTGCCCATACCAACTCAACTGCTGTGTTACGTCAAAGCGAAAGCGAACGCGGTGAGCATCATCTGGGTAGAATAACAATTTCCAGTGACTTTCCCCTCGGACTCTGGCGCGGCTGGGGTTACCTGCACGCTCCGGCGCGAACCTATGTATACCCGAAGCCTGAAACACCGACACAACCTTATCCAAGCGCCGGGCAGCAGCACTCCGATGCCAGAATGCCGGTACCTGATGAACGCGAATTCGATCAGTTAAAGCAATACCAGACCACAGACGCGCCAGCGTCAGTCGCCTGGAAAACCGTTGCAAGCGGACGCGGATGGTTTACCAAAGAGTTCACCAGCGCGCAGGCGAGTCGTGAGCTGGAGCTGACCTGGGATGCGACAAACGGATTATCCGACACAGAGCAAAGGCTGTCGCGACTATGCGCGTGGATAGTCAGTGCAGACGCCAGCGCTGTTCCCTACTCACTGGAGTTGCCAGCTGCACGCACAAATTCTGCACGTGGGCCCGAGCATAAACGTCACTGCCTGCGACAACTCTCTGGTTTCAGGCCGCCGCCATTATGAGCAGGCCCGTAGAGCAGAACAGGGAGTTCTCTGACTCAACAGCAAGACTGCTGGGTGTGACAGTGCTGCTGACGCAATTGCCCTTGCTGTTGCACCTGCCGCTATGGATCTGCCTGCCGGGTGCATTACTGGTGCTATGCAGAGTGATTCCAGCCCTGCGTCATCGCATCCGGCTTCCAGCCTTCTTAATGACACCACTGGTGTTGATCGGTGCGGCTGCGATCGTCATTCATTACGGTGAAGTTTTCAATCGCGATCCCTGTGTTGCCTTTTTGTTTTTACTGGTCGGGTTCAAATACCTTGAAAGTAAAACATCTCACGATGCCAGCCTGCTGGTCGTACTCAGTGCATTCCTGTTAATGACACAGTTCTTTTACTGGCAAAGCATTGCCGCCGCGGTTTTTGCGATTCCGGCGCTGTTCCTTATCGGACTTTCACTATTTACGCTGCAGCGCGGGGCGCTCCCCACTCAGCCACGCTTCATGATCAACCTGACAGCAAAACTTCTATTGCAGGCAATACCGGTAGCCACTCTATTATTCGTTGCGGTTCCAAGAGTCACTGCGCCGGGCATCGGTGAAGGCCATGGCAATGCAATCACCGGTTTATCCTCAAGAATGTCACCCGGTAGTGTTGCGTCATTGTCAATGTCCAACGAAGTTGCCTTCCGGGTAGAGTTTCACGATACCACTCCAACCCGGCATGATCTGTACTGGCGAGGGCCGGTGCTCAGCGGGTTTGACGGACATGAGTGGTTCATCCTGCCGAGGGCAAGGCACAGTACTTTTGCTGAAACAACCATCGCCTCCGGCACCAGGGCTCGTCCCACACGCTACACCGTTACGATGGAACCCACCTCAAATCCCTGGCTGATGGCACTCGATGCCCCGTCTGCACTGCCGACCAGGCCCGCTCGTAACTCAATGCCTGAAGTGATCGCCAGCATAACCGAAGAAAAGCAGCTCGACAGCCTTGTCAGTCTTAACAGGGCAATACGATACGAAGCAGGTTCCCTGCTCACAGATCGCTTTATCAGCAATATCCAGCCGGGTGCAGAATATCTGTTAACTACCCGCCACAATCCGCGAGCACAACGGTTTGCCAGAGAACTTCGCGCCGACTTCTCCGACGATATGACACTGGCCAACCAGATACTGCGATGGTTCAGCACAGAGCAATTTCATTACACACTGTCCCCGCCCAGGCTGGGTGAAGATTCAATCGACGACTTTCTCTTTAACACCCGCCGCGGATTTTGCGAACATTATTCGGGTAGTTTTGTGCTCATGTTGCGGGCTGCCGGTATACCGGCCCGGGTCGTTACCGGTTATCAGGGAGGAGAGGTTAACGGAGACTACATGATCGTGCGTCAATCCGATGCACACGCCTGGGCCGAAGCCTATATAGACGGCCAATGGCAACGTTTTGATCCAACAGCCGCTGTCTCTCCGCAACGGGTAGAACGGGGCATGAGTGAAGCACTGAACGGAGAGCGAACAGAGCTGTTCAAACAATGGCCGCTGCTAAAAACAGTCAGCATGCAATGGGACAAAGTCAATTACCAGTGGCAAAGTCTGGTCATCGGGTTTGATGCCAAATTACAAAACAAGCTGTGGGAAAAGTTCGGACTAAAGCAACCGGGGGCCCTTGGTCTGGCGATTCTGATCATTGCCGTTGTGCTTGTATGGATTGCCCTCATTCTTGCGCCCTGGAGAATACTGTTTGGCACTCAGCGCGCAGATGTCTGTCAGCGACAGTGGGAAAAGCTATGTCAGGGGTTTGCCAGACGTGGGATTGCACGTAACAACGGAGAGACTGCTCGGGCATATGTGAACAGAGTAATTCAGAACCAACCGGAACATCGGGAAAAGCTGTTACAACTACTCGATTCGTATCATACTGGCCGGTTTGGTACCGGCTCGCAAGACAGAGTTATACAGAAAAATTGTGCTGCACAAATGCGTCGGTATCGTCGACAGCTTGGACAATTCTGGTAACAGACCCGATTAACACTGCCATCTCAAGACCGATGGCAGCGCAATAAACCATCAGATCAGGCGGGCATTTCCACCATAGACTCTGCGTGCAGTCTGTCACCAACTTCAATAAGATTATCCAAACGCTGTTCGCCGTTGTTACTACGCATATATTGCCGACAGCGCTGCATTGCAGCCTTACGCCATTTTCTGGCTTCTCGCATCTCCGGAAAGGTGACTACCGCGCTGACCAGACCACTGTTGAGCAGCGCATCATTCTGTTCTGAGGATTGCTTGAGAAATCGTGCCTGATCAAATATTGATCGCAGCATTTCCAGCTTGCGCGTGGTGTTGAAGTAAGGCGAATCGTAAAACATACCGAAAGCGGGAATCCAGCTCACCCTCAGGCGCAGGGCAACCTGTTCGGTTGACCACAGATGCGGGTCGGATTCCGTGCTGTCTAACGGGAAATTGTTATTGATCCAGGCTGACAACTGTGTTGCAAACGCTTTGGCAAAACGCTCATCACCAGTGCATTGATAAGCATGACCAAGTAATGGCCACCAGCTATGGCGATTAATACGAAACAACCACTCGCGGTTCTGCAATATGTTTCTTTGCCAGTCAATCTCACCTGCCTGATTGATCTCGGGAGGCACACCACTCCACTCAAGGTCGTAGTCGAGTACCAGTTCCGCACGGGCTATCACCTCGGCATCCGTCGCTTCACTGACATCGAAAGCCATATCGATCAACTGTGAGGGCGGTGTAAGCCACCCATCCTGTACGCGATCTTTAAAATGGTTTAAAAGCGCCGCTGTCGCTTTGATATTAAAACCGTTTCCAATCCTCTGGTTTACCTCCGGGATATCAAACAGTGACAGAAACTCTTCATCGTTCAGATCTCTGGCGCTACGATATCTCTTTCTCAGAAAGCTGCCGGCACTACCCAGCAATGCCACCAGATTAAGATGGTTACTGTTCCCCTCTTTTGTATCTCCACCAACACCGTTATTTATTGTCATTGTTTGTCCGAAGTTAGTAAAAGTGCAATGCACCTTCTTCGCAATTTTCAGTTGTAATTTTTTTACCGCACAGGCCGGAGAATACCCGCTAAGGCTTACCGTTAAGTGGAATTAAGCCAAGCTTTTTTCACATCAGGGCAGATGAAATCCGGAATTGTGATAGACCACAAGGACAAGCTTTTAACTGTAACAAACGTGGTAATTTCAATTTCAAAAATGCACCAACCAAACGACCTGACCCCGCACTCAAGTGCAACATCTGTTTACCTCAATACACCACCACCTCTTTTTACTCGATAGCGCCTGCGATGCCCAGCCTGAAAAGACAGTTGTAATCTGAATCAATCGAATATCAGCGGCTTTGCGATTACGGTAGTGTAAAACTTGCGCTCTATCACAATTCAATGTCAGTTAAGTTTCGACGTTGTGTTGATCGTTTTGATCACTACAGACAGCAACTCCGCCACGCCAACACGACAGTAGCTTGTATTTAATGCGCTGGAGCGGGCAACCTGCCAAAACTCGAAACGGCAACATTTGTGTTGCTCGGCGGCTCCCGGGCAACAAACTCTTCTCCTGGTACCCTGATAACAAACTCATCACACTCGACAATCGATTGTGGGTGAGACTTGATCTGCATCCTTTGCAACTTCGCAAACCCGTCTTCATTCACGGCAAACCTTGTTTTATAAGCGAATGAGCTATAAAGCGCTCAAACGACAACAACAAATACTGCTTTGCTGTAAATCCACCGACAACCCTCAGGAGCCTGAACGGTGACATCACACTAAATGCTCACCTAACACGAAGCCGGGTGCACTTGCATGTCGCTCAGGCAGCTGGCAAATGACGGTGATATACGGATAGAAATAAAAATGGGGTTAGCACCTGAACAGCCTGATCAACACTAACCGGATCTGATCTACGGAATTACATCACGAACATCGGCGATTGGTTTGCAAGTCAGATGGCTGGTCAATGACCGGAAACCGCACAGTAAAAACTCATTGCAAAGCTGCATCGAGATCTTCGATCAGATCATCTACATCTTCAATACCGATAGACAAGCGCAACTGATTGACGGGAATGGCATTTTCTTCAGGCTCTATGCTATGGCGATGCTCTATCAGCGACTCAACACCGCCCAGCGACGTCGCGCTGGTAATTAACTGTAGCCTGCCAGCGACCTGCAGTGTCCGGTCAAGCTCTCCCCGTACACAAAAAGACAACAAGGATCCAAACCCGCCGAGCATCTGTTTTTTGGCGATCTGGTGACCGGGATGGCTCGCGAGCCCGGGGTAGGCAACACTCTCAACTGCGGCGTGCTGCTCAAGAAATCCGGCAATTTTTGCCGCATTTTCGCTGGCTTGTTTAACGCGAACATATAGAGTTCGCATCCCGCGCATCAGCAGCCACGCATCAAAGCTGCCCGGTTGAGCGCCAGCCTGTGCACGCTCTTTTTTAATCGATAACCAGAGTTCATGTTCATCGCGCGTGACCACTGCGCCACACAACACATCGCTGTGACCATTCAAATACTTGGTTGCCGAGTGAATTACCAGGTCCGCACCATGGTCGAGCGGCCGGGTAAACACCGGCGTGGCAACCGTGCTGTCTACGCAGACCATCGCGCCATATTGATGGGCAATCTCGGCGGCAAGCGCGATGTCAGTAACATGCAAAAAGGGGTTGGACGGTGTTTCCACCCAGACGATACTGGTGTGATTCTGTGTTTTTAATGCAGCCTCAATGCTTTGCGCGTTGCCGGTTTCATAGGTCGATAAAAAAATATCCGCCCGCTCACAGTGGTCACGCAGAAAGCTACTGACACCCCAGTACATGGAATCGGGCACCACCACGTGGCTACCCGGTCGCAGCGTATAAAACACTGCTGCGATGGCTGCCATACCGGATGAAAAAAGCAAGCACTCCTCGCCATTTTCAAGGTCAGCCAGAGTGCGCTCGGCATGGACAAATGTCGGATTCTGATCGCGAACATAGACATTCGCAGGGTTGATCAAATCGTATCTGTCATCGCGCGCGAAAGTCGTTGAAGTTTGTATCTCCGGGGTAATGGCACCACTGTGCACATCGAGAAAATGCCCTGCTTTAGCGGCTATAGTCGGCCCTTTAGGGTGAGTCATGATCAGTTCCGATTACCTAATGTGCCTGTTGCCAGTCGCTGCCAACACCCACTTCCACCTCCAGCGGCACACTCAACTGAGCCGCCTGCGACATGATGTCATTGAGCCCGACAGACACCTGATCCACAGCCGATTCTGCCACCTCCAATACCAGTTCATCGTGAACCTGCATAATCATACGCGCATCAATTTTCTCTTTCTGCAGCCACTGATCAACGCCGATCATGGCTACCTTGATGATATCTGCGGCAGTTCCCTGCATCGGTGCGTTGATTGCTGTTCTTTCAGCGTACTGACGCATTTGATAACGGCTGGAATTAATATCCGGAAGATAAAGTCTTCGTCCGAGCACAGTTTCAACATAACCCTGATGCTTGGCATTCAGGCGGGTTGAATTCATGTAGTTCTTCACGCCCGGGTACCGCTCAAAATACAAATCGATATACTGCTGGGCATCACCTCTGGGTATATCGAGCTGTTTCGCCAGGCCGAACGCAGACATGCCGTATATCAACCCAAAGTTAATTGCCTTGGCGGCACGTCGGTCATCGGCGTCTACATCGTCCACTGCCTTGCCAAACACCTCAGCCGCTGTAGCGCTATGAATATCCTGTCCTTCCGAAAAAGCTTTTAATAAGCTCTCATCGGCAGATAAGTGCGCCATGATGCGTAACTCAATCTGCGAATAATCTGCCGCCAGCAACTTATAACCGTCAGGGGCGATAAACGCCTCTCTGATGCGCCTGCCCTCATGCGTTCGCACCGGAATATTTTGCAGATTCGGATCAGTGGAAGATAAACGTCCGGTGGATGCCACCGCCTGATGGTAAGACGTATGTACACGGCCGGTGTCAGGATTTATCTGTCTGGGCAGTTTGTCTGTATAGGTTGACTTCAGCTTACTCAGACTTCGGTATTCGAGAATCAAACGAGGGAGCGTATGCTCCATCGCCAGTTGTTCAAGTACATCTTCCGCCGTGGAAGGCTGACCTTTAGGCGTTTTTCGCACCACAGGAATCTCTTTTACCTGGTAGAGAATTTCACCGATCTGCTTCGATGATCCCAGATTGAATTCCTTACCCGCATCTTCATAGGCACGCGCCTCCAGGGCGGCGATACTCTCTGCCAGCTCACCGCTTTGCGCTGCCAGCATATCGGCGTCAATCACAACACCATTTCGCTCAACACGCCTCAGCACATTCAACAGCGGCATTTCTATTTCACGATACACTCGGGTGAGGGCAGGTTCTTTTTCCAGATTCTCCCAGAGTACATGGTGCAACTGCAGCGTAATATCAGCATCTTCAGCCGCGTATTCCGCTGCGGTATCCACAGCAATTTCGTTAAAAGTCAGCTGCTTTTTTCCCTTGCCGGCAATATCTTCAAAATGGATGGTGTTTTTGTTCAGATATTTTTTTGCCAGCGCATCCATATCGTGCCGGTTGGCAGCGGCATCACAAACGTAAGACTGCAACATGGTGTCATGTTCAATGCCGTTTAAATCTATGCCGTGGTTATACAATACATGCGCGTCATACTTTAAGTTCTGCCCGACCTTTTTGATACCGGCATCTTCAAGCAACGGCTTTACCAGTGCCAGCACTTCATCTGCGTCCAGTTGTTCCGGTGCTCCTTCATAATCGTGGGCTAACGGCACATACGCAGCCTCTCCCATGCTGACAGCAAAGCACAACCCGACCACACGGGCCTGCATGTAATCGAGGCTGGTCGTTTCGGTATCAAAGGCCATGAAACCAGCGTGTTTTATTTTATCAAGCCATTCACTCAGCTGAGCGGTAGTGGTCACTGTTTCATAATCGCGTTTTTCAACTTTGGGCGCGGACGTGGATGAAGTACCCAGCGGCGTCGGCTTGCCACCGTCGAGGTCTTTCAGCCAGGCTTTAAACTCATATCGCTCCAGCAGTTCACGCAGCTCAGATTTGTCAGCATCGACTATGGTCATCTCCTCGATGTCCTGCTCGAGGTCCACATCGAGCTTTATCGTCGCAAGCTCATAAGACAAGGGTAAGTGCGGTATGGCAGCCCGCAGGTTTTCGCCTATCTTGCCTTTCACTTCATCAGCCCGCGCCACCACTTCTTCAAAGCTGCCAAACTGATTCAGCCATTTCACGGCGGTTTTCGGCCCACACTTGACGACACCGGGAATATTGTCGGAGGTGTCTCCCATCAGGGCCAGATAATCGATAATACGATCCGGCGGCACGCCGAATTTCTCGACTACACCGTCGATATCGAGAGTGGTTTTGCTCATGGTATTGATAAGAGTGACGTTTTCGTTGACCAGTTGAGCCAGGTCTTTATCACTGGTAGAAATCACGACCCTGATGTTTTTCTCGGTGGCACTCTGAGAAAGCGTGCCGATCACATCGTCAGCCTCAACGCCGGGAATACTCAATAAAGGCAGCCCCATTACCCGGATGATTTTGTGCAATGGCTCAATCTGTGCTCGAAGATCATCCGGCATGGGCGGTCTTGTGGCCTTGTACTCGGCATACAGATCATTGCGGAAAGTCTTGCCCTTTGCATCGAAAACCACCGCCATATGGGTAGGCGAATAAGTTTCGATTAAACTGCGCAACATGTTGATCACACCGAGCATGGCTCCGGTGGGTTCTCCACGGGAATTGGTCAGTGGTGGCAGCGCGTGAAAAGCACGAAACAGGTATGAAGACCCGTCTACCAGTATCAGCGGTGGCGATTCGGACATTGGCTTACCCTGTGATGGTTAACGAGTAGACAGCCAGAGCGCTTGGGATTTCGGTTACAATGCCCTGGCTGCCTGCATTGTACCCTCAGGAGTCTGTGTGGCAGAACCTTTGACATAGAATTCTATTGCGAAGGCTCAAAGCCCGGTTAATCAGCAAGGTTAAGACAACAATCGTTGCCAACGGTACGAGCGATGAGTACAGCTTTATCATACTTACAATCGCCACCGGTGGCTCTGCAACAAGCAAACTACCCGACCACACCACGCGGACCGCAACAACAAACCCTCCCCACAAAGCAGACACCGGATAAAGATGGACAGACCTCATATCAAACGAAAGCCGCAACTGCAGCACTCTGCAGATGTGGACCACGCGTTGAGTCGCGAGTCGTGGAAAATCTTCCAGATCATGGCCGAGTTTGTGGAAGGGTTTCAGAAACTCGCCGCGATCAGCCCGTCTGTGAGCGTTTTCGGTTCTGCCAGATTCGCACCCGACCACAAATACTGCGTATTAATTGAAGAGATATCCCGCAAGTTGTCCGATGCCGGCTTTGCTGTTGTCAGCGGCGGCGGCCCGGGCATCATGGAAGCCTCAAACAAAGGGGCCTTTGCGGGTAAATCGGCCAGTGTCGGTCTCAATATTCAACTGCCGTTCGAGCAATCCGGCAACCCGTTTCAGGACATCGGCATAACGTTTAAATATTTCTTCGCACGCAAGGTTATGTTTGTTAAGTACGCTTCAGCCTATGTCGTGATGCCCGGCGGTTTCGGCACGCTCGATGAGATGGCTGAAATTCTCACCCTCATTCAGACCGGAAAGTCCCACAAGATTCCGGTAGTGCTGGTCGGACATGAATTCTGGGATGGATTTGTCGACTGGCTGCGCGATTCAATGCTGGCCATGGGCACCATCAGCGACACCGATCTGGAACTCTTTACTATTGAAGACGATCCGGACAAAGTTATCGAGAAAATTTTCGATTTCTACGAGGGGGTTGATATGGATACCGTGTTTGCCAACGATGATATATCCATGGATATCTGACCACACCGCCAAGTCCCGATAATACATGTCCGTTTATACATCCATCACTCAAAATGAGCTGGTGTCATTTCTGGCGCACTACGCGGTGGGAGACCTGGTATCGTTTTGCGGTATCCAGTCAGGCATTACAAATACCAACTATTTTGTCGACACCGACGACGGACGTTATGTACTGACCATCGTTGAACACGAAACCGAAGAGGACGTCGAGTGGTTTATGCAACTGCTGAGCTTCCTTAACAGTGCGCATATTCCGTGTGCAGAGCCGATGCTGGCCGGCAACGGACACTACACATTGTCGTTGTGCGGCAAGCCGGCCACACTGGTCAGAAGGCTGGCGGGCAGTGAAAGAATTGAGGTAAACAACGATGACTGTTACCTCATCGGCGAAACACTGGCAAAAATGCACATTGCCTGTCGCGACTACGAACCACTGCGCAGCGATTCGCGCGGACATGCGTGGCGCGAACAAACAGCCCTTCAGGTCAGGCCGAAAATGTCTGCAACTCAGCAGGCCCTGCTCGAGCGAGCCCTGCACGCGGCAAATCTCGACGACCTGCCACGCAGCATCATTCACGCGGATCTGTTTCGGGATAATGTCTTGTTCGAACAGAAACACATAGGCGGAATAATCGACTTTTATTATGCCTGCGATGGTTGCATGCTCTATGACCTCGCCATCGTCTATAACGACTGGTGTCGCGATGACTCGGCAAACATCAACGAGCCAAGAGCAGAATCCCTGCTGGCAGGCTATCAACAACAAAGACCTTTCGACGCTTCAGAGCAGAAAGCATGGCCGTCGGTGGTAGGTACAGCAGCCCTTCGCTTCTGGCTTTCCCGTCTTCAGGACATGCATTTTCCGATGGAAGGAGATCTGACGTTTATCAAAGACCCGGCGGCATTCGAGCGAATTCTCGAGCAATCCTATCCCGAGTAGGCTACCGCCCGCGACACGATTGCATCGTATCGGTTTGACGACTGCCAAAAAGTCCTCAACCCGTCTATTCGGTTATCCAATTAGAGTCAAAAAGTGTTACCCTCGGGCGGCAATTTGTTACCCGGTGCCGCTCCGGCCAGCCTGACCGGTCAGTCGCAGAGCGCTCCATTGCTAGACCATTCTGGATAACAACCTGTTGGAGATCAGCTAACTAATGAAAAGACGCGATTTTATAAAAACCGGTGCGGCGGCTGGCGCTACCGCAGCGGCGACGACCCTCGCAGCACCCGCCATCGCCCAGTCGAAAACCGAACTCACGATCGTATCGACCTGGCCACGTGACTTCCCGGGCCTCGGTCTGAGCGCACAGCGCCTTGCTGCTCGAATCACCGAGCTGTCAGACGGCAGAATCGAAACCCAGTACTTTGCCGCAGGCGAGCGTGTTGGTGCATTCGATGTATTTGACGAAGTCGCAGCCGGCAATAGCCAGGCGTATATCGCGGCAGACTACTACTGGAAAGGCAAGCATCCGGGTTTCGCCTACTTCACCTCTGTACCCTTCGGCATGACCACTCCCGAGTGGAACGCGTGGATCAAATTCAAGGGCGGCCAGGCACTGTGGGATGAGCTTTCAGGAGAATTCGGCCTTAAAGCAATCACTTGTGGTGGCACCGGCACTCAGATGGGCGGCTGGTTCAACAAAGAAATCGAAACGGCAGATGACCTCAAGGGTCTGAAAATGCGTATCCCCGGACTCGGCGGCGACGTAATGGCCAAACTCGGCGCATCACCGGTTTCTCTGCCTGGTGGTCAAATCTACGAAAACCTCGTCTCCGGTGCTATCGACGCAACAGAATGGGTAGGTCCGTACAACGACTACTTCATGAAGTTCTACGAAGCCGCAAAGTACTACTACTCTCCTGGCATGCATGAGCCGGGTGGTGGTCTTGCGTTTGGTATGAATGCCGAGTGGTGGAGCAAGCGCAGTAAGTACGAGCAAGCGGTTATCGAAGCAGCCTGTCTCGAAGAAAACGCAGCGCAGCCGGAAGAAGCCATTGCCAACAACGGCGAATACCTCGCCCGAATGGTTGATGACCACGGCGTAGAGCTGCGTTCATTCAACGATGAAATCTACGACAGCTTCGGTGAAGCTGCAGCAGAAGTATTTGAAGAGACTCGCGATCACAGTGAGCTTGCCAAGAAGATCGATGACAGCTTCCAGGCAAACCTGCGTGAAATG
>JAHDHK010000017.1:12721-37816 GCA_020631335.1 Chromatiales bacterium | reverse complement strand
TGCCTGTCTCCAGTCAAGCGGGTTGTTAACACCGCTGACATCCACCGGATCTGCATCGAATCCAATGTAGCCGGCCCATTCTGATAAGTCTCCGTCGAGGCTTATACCCGCTGCAATATTACTAATCGTACCCGGTTGCACTACCGTCACAGTGACCAGCGCAGTAGCACTGGTGTCAGTTGCGTCGGACACACTGTAGGAAAATGTATCGGTACCGGTGAACCCGTCAGCCGGGGTATAAGTCAGATCGGGTGCGTTACCGCTAACCGAGCCGTTAAGTCCGGCAACATTGACAGCATAGGTAATGGCGTCTGCATCCGCATCACTGCCCTGCAGTACGACACTGACCGGTGTATTAACAGCGGTAGTGACTGATAGATTGTCTGCAACCGGTGCGTTGTTTCCGCCCCCCGGGTTCCCTCGATAGGCCAGCCACTGCACAGAATTTGCCCACACCGTCGGTATGGTGGTTGCCTGCAAGCCGCGGATACGTACGCGGGTCTCGCCGTCTGTGGCGATATAGCTTTGTGCGTTGTCAGTGATATCTATCCTGACTATGGAATCTGTCTGATCGCCTACAACACGTGAGTCGACTTTATCCCAGGCACCGGTGATGAAGTTAAATAAAAACGTATCCTGTGAAACATCTGGCAACGAGTAATGACCCGCATACGTCATGATTAATCGGGATACTTCGCTGCGGTTTGCAATCGTACCGCTGATATACCAGTCGACGGTGTTGCCGGTTGCGGTTTGCGTGGCGTCTATGTCGTAGGTATCTGCATCGTCTCCAGTAAGAAATTCAACTGATCCATAGTTGAGCACACCGGTCAGTATCGTGATTGAGCTTGTCAGGTGACTGGATTTGGGCACCAGCCTGACATCAATATTAATCTGACCGATGGCACTGCCACCCCGTCCGTCACTGATTGCATAGGAAACCGTATCCGCGCCGGTGAACCCGATATCCGGTGTATATTGCCAGTCACCTGATTCAAGCAGCACCACCCGGCCACCGTTTTCAGACCGACCCGGCAGACCGGCAATGCTTAACGTGTCGTTGTCGGCATCGGTATCATTGGAGAGCAGTTGTGATGCGGCGAGAGTGAGCGGGGTTTCCTCATTGGTACTAAAAGCATCAGTATTGGCGACAGGTGCGGTATTGTTGTTAACCGGCGGACCACCGTCGTCCTGAACAACAGCGTTGAGGCAGATAGAAAATACAGACTCAAGTACATTCCATGCCTCGGCGTCATTGGTACCTGCAGTGGATACGCCGATCATGCCGTAACGCGGGTCAGCTGTATTACTGATTCGATCAGTAATCAGTTTTTCATCTATTACCTGTGTTGAAAAGTCGCTGTCTCCCAGTAACTGTGCCAGCCGCGCTATCTGTGCATAGATGCGGGCCTCTCCGTTAAACAGACTCTCGCCACCACGATCAAGACAGTCTGCCGGCTGATTGTTTACACAGTCGTCCACATCTTCACCTGAGAACTTCAGGTATTCCGGTACGCGATTATTGTTGATGTAGAAGTTTTTGAAAAAGGTGAGACTGCGTAGTGCTGAGGCCTGTGCAAGTGACTTCTCGGCCGCACTGAGCGCATCGGTGGAAGACTTTGATGCCCGTGCCAGGTGTATAGCTGTCCACAGTACCTGAATCACTTTGAGATGTTCGCCCCGTCGCGTGCCCTGGTACTCGAAGTCCCCGGTCCAGGAACCATCGGGTCGATAGCCGTTGTAGTACAGACCCGATAGATTGATTTCAGAGTCGAGCAGTAAACGGGTGGCTGACTGCAGTACTCCATGCCAGCGCTGATCACGCTCGGCAGCATGGGCAATGGCGCCAAGGTCCTGGTAGTCAACCGGTAACAGATCGGTCCCCAGATACCCGGTTCCGGTGGCAATAGCACCGGGTGTCAGTGTGTTATTGTCGGTTTCACTCCAGTCCCATGCAAAGCCCAGTAGTCCTCCATTGTACTGTGGAAACAATGCGGTATTGGCGTTACGGCTTCTGTCGGTGACCGATGTCCAGTATAGGCCTTCAAACATAGAGTCTGCTAACGCACTGGCATCGGCCCTGCCGAAATTTTCATATCCGTCGATCAGCCCGTGAATCATCCGCAGATCATCCAGCGGCGCGTTGGCGTTATACCAGTTGGTTCTGAAGTTGTCGTAAAAAACGAAAGGTTGCTGTGTATTTTTATCTATAGACCAGTTGGGGATATGATAAAGCGGTGAGTGCATTAACTCGTCAACGTAGCGATAGGCTTCATCGAATGCGTTTTCATCACCCATACAGGCCGCAGTACGCAACAGCAGCCCCATATGTTCACCGGTGACGTTGTGACCGTTGGTGTAAATTTCAGTCGAGTTATCATTATCGAGCAGATTGGTGTATACCCCGAAGCGGTTTGGTGCAGCGGCGGCGGTGTTTCGCATACGGTTCAGTACAAACTCAAGCCCGCTTTGTGCGGCCTCCGCATGTACAGCACTGTCAAACTGCGGGCCCTCATAAACCACCGGTGGCACCGCCGGTGCGTCAGCCAGCTTAATCTCAAGCAGAGCGAACTGATCTACCGGCGCTTCAATCTTAAACACACCGTTGCCGTTATCAGTGACAGTAGCAAATCCATTGAGACCGTTACTGTCAGGGGTACTGGCCACGACACCGGTGACCATTTTTCCTTCGGGTGCGTGGTAGTGAATGGTCAGCTGCCTGATGTTAGTGGCCAGCGGTAACTGCAGCCCGCTGTAGTTAACGACGTATAACAATTGTTCGGCAGCGTTGACTACTGAATGATCGATATAGATGCCCTCACCGTCTTCCACGGTAAAAGGTTCATCCACATGGATACGGACCAGTGTTTCTATTTCACTCAGAGTATCGGCTGCCGCGTTGTTATCGAGCTGTTCCCCAAACAAGGTACTGCCAACGATGTCGGGTCGATAGATGGCCAGTCCGCTGCCGTATTGATTGACTCTTGCAGCGGGTTGCGCAGGAAAGGCGAACAGATCTGCAATCACACTTTGCACGCGTGGCGCGCCGGTTTCATCGAGGGTGCCGGGCAACTCGCCGGTGGCAAGCAGGACACCTCCGTTTTGCACATACTGACGTATGGAGAGCGCATCGGCATCTGACATTGCCCCGACACTGGGTAATACCAGCATATCGAGATTACTGAAATCGCCCAGTGGCCCGTTTTTGCGACCGTGCACCACAGTGTGCGGTATGTTCATGCGAATCATGGCCGCCGACAAACCTCGATAACCGCCAAGGTGCTTTGCAGTAACCACGCTGTCGGTGGGTCGTTTGGCCCACCAGGTGTCATCCGGTGTGGGGGGAGTGGTTACCGAGAAAATACCGAATTTGCCGCTTTGCGCGTAGTCCTGAAAATCTCTGGATGCCGAGCTGTACCAGATTGCCACATTGGGCTTGCGCTCTGTTTGAAACAACTCTGCATCATGATCACGCACATAGCCGAACCAGTTACGCCGGAAATTAGAATCGACTGTCGTCAGCATCGAAGGTGTTTTTGCTTCGAATGGTACATTCTGAGTGGCTACCGTGGCCGCCATTGTCAGTCCGGCGTCCAGTGGCTCGTAGCCATAGGAAAAGCTCCAGGACGGTTGCGACGGATGCACGCTCCTGCCCCACTTCAGCATTGCCAGCTTGTTTTCAAAGTCGTCCTGCGTCGACCACTTCATTGCACGGGTGTTGGACACACTGTCGGTCTCCCAGACAGTGATGAAGTTATCTTCAACAGGTAAAAATGTGCCATCCAGTCCGGCTGCGGTTCCGTCGAAATAATCCATTGGAAAATTCTCGACAATCACAGCGAAGTCCGGGTTTACCGCTTGCGCAGCCAGACGTACGTCGTTTAAAAATTCAGCCAGGTTAATGTGACGCCATCTTATCCATGCGCGAAAACCTGCATTGCTCATGTTGTAGCCGGTAGGCGCGGTATAACCTGCGCCTGCGTTCAGACCCTGCTCGATACTCCAGCTGCGGAAAGCCGCTGCTGCTGCCGGCTCTACGCCCGGCCACAGGGTTGCTGTGTCCAGATAAATCGGTACGTCGAGCCACACCCCGTCCAGTTCGGTTGCAGCGAGCTTTTCAACGCGATTGATAAAGTAGTCCCGGTATCCGGAGTTCGGTGACATCCAGGCGCTTTCTTCCCCGGGTGAGACCCACACTTCCTGCCCGCCGTAGAACACATTCGGTGTGCCGTCGATCCCCCACTGTACCCAGTCAGGATGATCCTTTGACATAGTGGAGGCGGCAATCACCCCGTTGTCATCTATCGCATCGCGGGTAAGTACTTCCAGCGAGGGATAATAGATAACCGCTTTCATGCCACGCGCGTTGGCTGCTTGTGCCGTTCGATCAAGAAACGCAACTTCAGCGTCAAATTCCTGATCGTTCAGATAGTAGGAAAGGCGGCTGTCGAGCTCGAGAATGCTGACGTTCTCTGCTTCGCGCTGATCCAGCAACGCATTGAGGTCAGCGTCGCTCATCGAATTGTATATAAAGGTGCCGCCGATTCGACCGGAGTACAGCCAGGAGTCGGTCGCGGCAATGGAATGTGAGGACAGCAGGAGAGCCAACGCCATCCCTAGCAGATTGCGCACTGACATATCGCGTTCCGAAGTCTGGTTAACCAAAGAACGACGATAAGTAGCATGGACGGTGCCACGCGCCCGCCGGGATTGCCGCCATCTCAAAACGAACAGGCGGGCGCGGGTTTATTTCAGTTTTTGAGACACGGTGATGATCTGCAGCACACGTGACCGCACGGAACCCGATAAAAAAAGGCCGCCCGCAGGCAGCCTTTTTCCAGCAGGCCGGTGAATACCGGCCTGCGGTCCTTCAATAACGGTGACTATTCAGGCAGCCAGGCTTTCCAGGTGGCTTCGTTGGATGCCAGCCACTCTTCGACGACCTCGTCCATTTCCTTGCCATCGACATCAACCGCCAGAATCAGCGGAGCCTGCATATCGTTGGTGAGCCGGAAGTTCTTGATCAGTTCAACGACTTTCGGGTGCTCTTCAGCAAAATCCGGATTGCCGTAATTGAAGGTCACGTCTTCCGCCCAGCCGGTTGCCGGCCACTTGTCATCAGAATGCGGTGGCAGCTCGACCTTGACCAGATCCAGCGCGGCGTGAATCCAGTGCGGTTCCCATGCGTAGGCAATGAATGGTTCTTTACGTTTGTAGGCTGCCTGCATTTCGGCCCAGTGTGCCGCTTCCGACCCCAGTTCAACCGGTTCGTAATTCAGGTCCAGCAGCTCCATGCGCTTGGCATCTTCACATAACCAGGCGGCTACAGGGCAGCCCAGCAGGCGGCCTTTGTCGCCGGTTTCGAGTGTTTTGAAGAGCTCGGCGTATTGATTCATGTTTTCCCACGATTTCAGATCGGGGGCCTGCGCGCCCTCGCCTTCTACCATGTATCGCGGCACATAGTAGCTGGAGACACCAATCACACCGGCATCAGAGAATTTCAGCATGGAACCGTCGCCGCCGTACTCTGTGACGTATTTTTGAATCGTGTTGGAGTACGAGGGCCACAGTTCGCACCCGTAGTCGAGATCGCCGCTTCGAATAGCTTCATCGCGCCCCGGGCCCGAAGGCATAACGATGCGCTTGATTTTATAATCCATTTCGTTTTCAAGAATCTGATGGACGATTTCGCACATCACCGCGCCACCGGTCCAGTCGTTTACCGCGGACTTTAACACCCCGCCTGCGCTGGCCTGTACCGGGATCAGTGTGCCTGCGAGCATGGCTGCGGACACACCGCCTGCAGCTGCAAAAGTTGTCAGTTTTTTGTATAGATTCATTTTCCTACCTGTGGTTTGTTGCTTGATATCAACCGGATCTGCGGTGCTGCGCGAATCAGCGCGCGTTTGCCACGGAACGCCGACCATTGTTCCGTAAAACGAAAAAAGATTCACGCCCTTTTACGCCATTGGCCGGCGGGTTGTGCAATGGTGCCGCAGCGGCCAGCGGAGTTCGGTCTGCCCCGGGCAGGGCCGCACCGCATCAGCCCGGCTGCAAAATTCTACAATCCCAGCGCCTTGCGTTGATTTTTCGTCCAGCCCTGGGTCACGCGGTCCAGCATAATGGTCAGCAGCACAATGCCTATACCGGCGGTCAGCCCCTTGCCGAGATTGCTGGTGTTCATGGCGTCAAACACCTCCTTGCCCAGGCCGAGTCCGCCAATCAGCGGAGTGATAGCCTGCATCGCCAGCGCGAAGACCACCGCCTGATTGAGTCCCAGTATTATCGACGGAGAAGCCATCGGCAGTTTGACTTTGATAAGGGTTTGCAAAGTCGATGACCCGAACGAACCGGCGACTTCGTTTACCTCTTCGGGGACCTGTTTCAAGCCCAGCGTAGTCAGTCTGATCACCGGTGGTATGGCATAAATGACCGTGGCAATAATGGCCGTGGTTTTGTTGCCGCCGAAAAAAAACAGTGCCGGAATCAGATAGACAAACGCAGGCATGGTTTGCATGGTGTCGAGCACCGGTTGCACCACTGCATTCACGACTCGTGAGTACGCAGCGGCCATGCCGATCGGCACGCCGACCAACATACAGATGATTACGGATACCGATGTGCCGGCCAGTGTAAAAAGCGTGGTTTCCCACAACCCGGCTGCCGCCAGAAACAGCATAAAAGCCAGCGTCACCAACGCAAACTGCAGACTGACGGATACCCAGACAATCAACGCGATCAGGGCCATCAAATACCACCAGGGTAAGCCGATCAGGAACACATCCAGCGGGTTCAGCAGGTAGAGATAAATGGCAGACCGAATCGCTTTGGTCATGCCGATAAACGTTGGGTTGATCGTGAGCCAGTTGATCGCAGCGTCTATCGGGTCGCGCATCGAAATTTCCCAGCCGCGCGGAAAGCTGCTCATCCATTTGGCATCGCCCCCGAAGAAATACAGCAATACCAGCAAAATAGTGCCGACGACCAGAAACGGCCGATTCAGTAGTCGCTTACCCAGTGAGGCAGATACCGGGGTTACCAATCGCGATACCGCAGTGGTGATACTCTTGCCGGCTGCCGCAAATAGATTCCAGATTCGTCCGATGGGCCATTCAATCGCTCTGGCGGCGGGGTTGTTGTCCCACTTTTGTGGCAGCAGATGAAAACGACTGGCATTGACGTCAGTCCATTCGCGGCTCGTTGATACTCCGCTGACAGCGTAGCTGAGCCGGTCAAAAATAATCGCCATGAAGACAATACAAAGTCCGCCCTCGAACGCCCACCCCACTTTGAGCTTGGTCAGCGCCTTCCACACCTGCTCGCCCAGCCCGCCACCACCGATGAATACGGCCAGTACCGCCAGGCCCAGCGCCATCATGATGGTCTGGTTTACCCCCAGCATGATCGAAGGCAGCGCCTGCGGGAGCTTGACTTTAAACAACATCTGCAGCGAGCTCGAGCCGAAGCTTTGTGCCGCCTCTATCATGGTGGCCGGTACTTGTCTGATGCCCAGATTGGTCAGGCGTACGGCTGGTGGCAATGCATAGATAATGACCGCGACCGCCGCCGAGGTGGCACCGATCCCGAAAAAGAATATCGCCGGTATCAGATAGACAAATGCCGGCATGGTTTGCATGGTGTCGAGCACCGGTCTGATCAAAAATTCGAAGCGGTCGCTCTGCGAGGCGAATATCCCGAGAATGACACCGAGCATGACGGAGAAAACCACGGACACCGTCATCAGGCTCAGAGTGGACATAGCCTCGTACCACATATCGACCATGCCCCAGAACATCACTCCTGCAAAGGTCAGTAAGCCGAGTTTAAGACCGCCGTAAGCGAGTGACGGCAGAACCAGCAGCATCAGTACAAAAATCCATGGCAACTCCCACAGCAGCTCTTCCAGCCACTCAAGAGGCACGCGAACCAGCTCTGCAATTGCACGGGTGTAGACTTTGACGTTTGCCTCAAGCCAGCGCTGTGCCTCGTTGACTTTGTCGGCAAACGGAAAAGCATCAATGATGCTCTGAGGAAATTCTGTGGTGTCGGCAGTTATCGCGAAGACAAACAGCGTTAGCATCAGTATAACCAGCGTCGCCGCCGCCCCGGCAAAGCTTCTGCCACGCCAGATCAGTGCAGCTTCCACACTTTCCCAAAAGGGCTTTCCGGTCGGTTTGCTTGCAACTGAAGTCATATAAAGACGCTGTTTCCTGCCAGTGATGATGCATCCAATCCCCGGCAGGATACTACCGGCTTGTACCGCGAGTCGCAAAACCCGCGGGCAACAGTGTCGCTGTCGACTACCTGCTGTGTCATCGGTGTACGCGACGTGGCCGGGAATTATCTCCGCGACAGGATTATTGTATAGTGAAGAGCGCAAGTGCGCCGATCCGGTCGCGCGGGTAGATCAGCTAACACGGAAACCGCATGTCGGCAGAACCGAAAATTGTCTGTAACCACATCTGGAAAGTGTTCGGCCCAAAGCCCGAACACACACTGGAAACCATCGACCGTTCGCTGTCCCGCGATGAGATTCAACAGCAGACGGGCCACGTAGTCGCGGTAAAAGATGTGTCTTTTTCAGTTGAACAGGGCGAGACTTTTGTGGTGATGGGGCTGTCAGGCTCCGGCAAATCCACACTGGTACGATGCTTATCAAGGCTGATCGACCCTACCGACGGACAAGTGCTGATCGACGGACAGGATGTCACCAGTGTGTCTCATCGCGAGCTTAAAGACCTGCGTCGATACAAAATGGCCATGGTGTTTCAACACTTCGGTCTGTTTCCGCACAGACGCGTCCTTGACAACGTGGCCTATGGGCTGGAAGTGCGTGGTGAGGGCCGCGAAGCTCGTAATGAAAAGGCACTGGAAGCGATCCGGCTGGTAGGGCTTGATGGCTGGGAGGACCGGTATCCTCGCGAGTTATCCGGAGGTATGCAACAACGTGTCGGTCTGGCTCGCGCCATGGCTGTAGAACCCGAAATTTTATTGTTTGATGAACCGTTCTCAGCACTCGACCCACTCATCAGGCGGGAGATGCAGGACGAACTGCTTGACCTGCAGGCCCGACTCAAGAAAACCATGGTATTTATCACGCACGATTTTCTTGAAGCGATAAAAATGGGTGACCACATCATGATTATGCGTGACGGTGCGATCTCGCAACTGGGTACACCTGAAGAGATCGTCGCTAATCCGGTGGATAAATACGTTGCAGATTTCACCGAAGATGTACCCCGCTACAAAGTGCTGTCCGCCGGTAAAGTGATGGTACCGGTAGATCAGGCTATAACACTCAGTGCCGATCACACGGTGCAGGAAAGTGCAAAGATAGAAAACCTGATTGATCTGGTAGCCGATACCGATGAGCCGCTGGGTGTGGTTGATGAATCGGGCGCTTTACAGGGTATGATCAACCGTTCGGTAATCATGAAAGCGATGAACGCTCGAATATAGCGACTGTACCGGGAGAGACCACATGCAGGACAAAACACGTACCGTCAACCGATTGCAGGAATACGCAAAACCGCTTAACGACGACCCGCAGGCTTCTTTTACACTGCCTTCGTACCTGTATACAGACCCTGCCGTCTATGAGCTGGAAAAAGAGCATATCTTCTACCGCACCTGGCAGTACGTAGCGCCGAAAAGTTTCTTTAAGCAGGCTGGTGACTACATTACTGTGCAGGTGTGCGATCAGAATCTGTTTGTGATGATGGGCGGCGACGACGAGTTACGCTGCTTCTACAATGTTTGTCAGCATCGCGCGCACGAGCTATTGCCACCCGGCTCGGGCAATGTAAAAAAGAACATTGTCTGTCCGTATCACGCGTGGGCATTTGAGCGCGAAGGGGCCCTGCGAGGTGCGCCGCGAAGTAACAAGCGACCGGGCTTTAACAAAGCTGACTATGCATTAAAGCAAACGCAACTCGAAGTCTTTCTGGATTGCGTGTTTATCAACCTCGACCCCGGGGCTCGACCGCTAATTGAACAGGCTGCAGATCTCGATGCCGATGTTCGCGCCCGGGTGCCCTACTTTGACCAACTGAGTTTCACCCTGGAGGGCGGACTTGGCGAAACGCACATCAATGCAGGCTGGAAAGTAGTCGTCGACAACTATGTAGAATGCTATCACTGTGACTATGCACATCCGGCTTTTGCCGATTTAATCTGCATGGTACCAGCACGACACGTTTGGTTTATGGGCAAGGCAACTGGGCACCGAAATCCGTGAAGACAACAGTGCCTATAAAATTGAAGAGTCCGATGCTTTTAAGCAGTCTGTATTCTGGTACCTGTGGCCCAACACCACATTTAACATTCTGCCCGGCGCCGAGGAGCTCAATGTATCCGCCATCAGACCACTGGCACCGGACGCATCCGACTTCGGCGGCCACACATTAACCGTTAACGGCAAGACCAGCCAGGCGCGAGCAGACTATACGGCCGATGTACTGGTGCCCGAAGATATAGCCTTGTGTGAAAGTGTGCAACGAGGGCTCAAATCAAAGGGGTACTCACAGGGTCCGATGATTGTCGATGATGAACGTTCCGGTCGGGGCGAACATGCGATTCATCATTTTCATCGTCTGGTACAGCATGCGCTCGGCGAAGCCGGTTAATGTAGAGTTGCACCATTTCAGTCTGAAGTCACTACAGCCACGCTATTATCAGGGCGCACTTGACCTTATCTGTTCAGAATTTTTGCGTGGGAGTCCGCTACATCAGGCAGTCGGGCTGAGTGCTGACCAATTCACCGGTTATATGACTGATGGCTGGCAGCAGACTATGCAACAGTGTCCGGTACCTGCGCTGGTTGCTGTGCAACATGATACACAAAAGGTAAGCGGTTGCTTAATTCCCGCGCCGTTTCCAACGGTTTTCAGCGGCATTGAACAACAACGCGCACCGCGTAAAGCCATTAGTCGTTTGTTACAGTCGCTGGAAGATCAATATCTCAACAGTGGCGTACAGGTGGATAATGCGCTCATGGTTGATATTGCTGTTGTCAATAAAGCCTCCGCCGGCAACGGCATCTACCAGCAAATGCGCCGGCAGATACATATAACTGCAGCAGAGCATGGATACACCAGTATTTACGGAGCGCTTTCTTCCGCAGTAACACAACGGGTCTGTGTGGAGAAATTCGGCCAGCGTGTAGTGTCCGAAATTCACTTTGAATCCTACTTTGACGATGGCGTCAGACCTTTCAGCTCTATCGCTGAACCACCCTCCATTCAATTGGTATCCGGTAGCCTGGATTTATAGGGGCGGGTGGTTTCCTACCGGCAGGTGATTCTCAACGTCTACTTCGACATTGCGTAATCTACTTTTTCTGCCTGTTCTTCATTGCTCGCCTCCAGCACACTGGATGGATCAAACACCACTCCTGAGGTTTTAAAGTGCTTTTCCAGTCTGATGTCAAGATCTTCGAGAACCTTGCCGCCCTGACGCGCTACCTTCAGCAATACTGTCATCGCCTCGGCGTGTGATGATGCTTTCCACTTCATAAGTAAAGTTCTTTTCGTTGATTGCAAAGCGATAGTTTTCTTTGCCGATTTCGACTGTGAACACAGGTAGCAGGCGATAACGCTGCAGCACCAACCGTGTTCTATTCAGTCGTATTAATAATGCTATCGGCAAAAATGGGAATCATTAAGCAGTTTTCACTGTAAACAACTGTGTAGCAGGCTCAAGAAAACTTACCTTTTACTGAACAGAGTGCTGAACTACCACACCGTTCACACTGAAAGTAAAATATTTCAATGGCACCGGGGTGTGGTCTGATTGTTCATCTGAAACATGTTAAACGTGTTGTCTGCCTCTTCTAATTACTAACGACCGCATCGAACGTTACCGATACTGTCGATCCCGCCGGGACGCTGGGTATCATCCAGCTCACACTGTCATTGTTGAGGGTCCCGGCGTTACTTATATTGCTGATGTCAGTAAACCCGGCAGGCAATGGATCATTGACGCTAACATTTTGTGCTTCAAACGGCCCGTCATTGCTGATGTGTAAAGTGAAGGTTATGGTCTCACCTATCGACGGGGTAACAGACGATACCTGCTTGCTGATAGCTAATTCAGCAAGACGTTTTATGTCACTGGTTTTCAGGGTGCTTTGTTCATACGGGCAATCCGGGGCGTAGAGTGTGAAATCAGTGGAAGCGGTGGAAAAGGTGGTCCACGCTCCTCCCGGCAGAATGCGGTACTGCATGCCCGCAGGGCCATCACAACAATGCTCAAAACCCAATGCATCCAGTGTATAGGTGCCATTACTCAGTGAACGTGTGCCTGTGATAACGTCCACATGGTTGTAGTTGAATCCCCACCATAAATCGTTCAGCCAGTCAGCTTCCACTGCCTCACCGTCTATCGCCACTTCTCCACCGTCGCCGAAGTCCATTCCGTATCTGAACTCATAAAGACCGCTGGTCGCTACCTCTACGACTGTGATCCAGTGGTATCCGATATTACCATTCGACCCGAACACGCCACTGTTGTCTACCGTTACTCCGGTGCCGGCAGCCGTAACCGGATGCACTGGTCACTGTTTCGTAGTCAAAAATCGCATCACCCTGTGCGCGTGACTGTGGTCCGGGGGAAGGCGTGTTGTACGGTTGCGTATGGTATCTAATGCCTGAATCTGTGAAAACCAGTGCGGCATTAGACGCTGAAACAGCCGTCGGATCATTGTATTGCAGTTCCAGCAGAACACTGTCGGGTGACGGAGGAATCGAAGGCACTTTTACCCACAGCTTCGCCTCCTGCGCGACTGAATTACAACTTTCTACGAAATAACTAAGCGTGTTGCCACTGCTGTCGAATATCCGGATATCGTTACAGTCGTTAGACCAGTCAAACCCGGGTGCTGTGTTGTTATTCAGTATCAACCGGGTGCTGTGATTGACGAGCACCGACCCGTTGCCAGAGGTAATTTCCACCGGAAGTTTAACCGCCGGTACTGCCAGGGTTACCTGATGTGATAATAAAAAACACAATGTTAAACCCAGCGTAAGCATTGGGCGTACTAAATTCAAGAGGGGTGAAATCATCATGTTAAAGAGACGCTAAATCCATTTTTGTATCATCGATTTCGATTGAATGATCAGTGGCGTTGAGTACGGTAAAAGTATCGAGGGTGTTCCATCAGGCTGTTGAAAACTATTGCGCTGGTTCTTGCGTTGGGTCTGTGGGCGCTTAATTCAACGTGGAACGCCAGCCCGGTCAAAATGCTCATGCATACTCCATAAACTGCCCTTTTCCGGTTACCTTTTTAGAGCGGTCCGGGGCCTTCTCAGACCGTCGCTCATCACGTGTCTCCACACCCTGCTGATAACATTCACCATAACGCCCGCCAGCCACTGGATATCAGCATGGCTAGTTAGTATTTTCCGGTTAAATTCAGAAACCAGCCCTGCACGTCGTAGTCATCGTCGGTGAGGTTATCGTTGAAACTGGTAAAGTTGTATCCGATAGAAAATTGCAGGTGATTCTTCACGTTAAATCCGAACGACACCAGCGCACCGTTTTGAACGCTATCGGTAGCATCCGAGGCCAGCCATTGATACGATGCCATGGCATTCAGTCCTACAAGAGTACGATAGCGATATCGCACAGCCGCCAATCGCGCATCATTGTCTACCCAGTTACCTGTATCGCGGTCAGTACGTGTCTCGCCCTTGCGATAGGCCAGTTTTGCACCGAGCTGATGCTGCGGAGTGAAATCGAAGCTGTTCTCAACACTCAGAACGGACAGTCTTTTATCATTGCGTTCGCTCTGTGAGTTCGGTGGCAGATCTTTCACTGCAGTGTAGCGCGCCAGCAGGTTGAAGCGGTCGCTGGCCACCGGCCGGTAAGCGAAGCCGATTCCTGCTTCGACGAATTCTGCGTCTTCCGTTTCTGCATCATCCCTTGTTGAAGAGTAATTAAGTCGACCCTGCCAGCGCGCGTTTTCGGATTGCCGGTACTGGATGTCGTTGATGAACACCCATTGATTGGTCTCAACGTCTTCCGATTGATCTTCCCGGTATTCGAGCTTACTCGACAAGGTACTATGATCGTGCTTGTACGACAGCGCTGCACTGAGTGTGTTTCGATTAATGACCGTGTCGTCCTGACCTTCAATGCGGGACGACTGAAACGAAAGAGACCCGGACGTATGCCGACTGAAATTGTTATTTAATCCCACAGTGTTTGAGGTTTGATCACTGCCACTATGGGTGCTGAACTGATGTTCAGTGTAGACCTTCAGTGTATCGGACAGTGTTTTTCTTTGACCCAGTGTCAGACTCTGTCCCGGGGTACCGTTGTCACGCTGAATGTCAGCACTGGCATAAACACTATACGTGGCACTGGTATTATGCTCGGCACCGATCGACAGATTATTACCGCGATCACCGGTAGACGCCTCCGCATTGAGCGTGAGCCGATCATTGACTCTGGCTTTTACACCGGTGGTGAGCAGATTATTGCGTTGATAGCCGCCACGGCGACTCATCGTTCCCTGAGCGATACCGTAAACCGATACCGATTCAGTGACTTCGGCATCGAGTTTGCCGGCAGCCAGG
Source organism: Chromatiales bacterium (assembly GCA_020631335.1). GTDB lineage: Bacteria > Pseudomonadota > Gammaproteobacteria > Granulosicoccales > Granulosicoccaceae. The sequence continues at coordinate 23,240 of JAHDHK010000017.1, read as the reverse complement.
GTAGCGGATTGTTCGGTGCCGTTGGTAAGGGACTCGAGACTCACACCCCTGAGTTCACCACTGACCGTGAGTCGGTCAGACAGACGGTAGTCGGCCTGTACCGCCGCAATTGACTCGTTAGACTGACCTTCCTTTTCTACCCGGGTTGCTCTGGCTGATACCGACAGTGCCCGGGATAACTCAGCCTGCGCCTCCAGACCCATATCACGTGTATCGACAGTGGTGTCTATGCTGGCACCGGAAAAGCCGGCCTGGCGATGCTTGATCCAGCCAGTGACGGTCACTGGTCTGGAGAGGTCAATAAACTCATTTGCATGAATTCTTGCCTCGACGCTCCGGGCGAGTCCGGTGGTACGCTCGCCATCAGCAGATAACCTGTCAAATGACGTGAAGGTCAGACCGCCGTCCTGCGACTGAAAGCTGTCGGAATGACGGGTGGATTGACTCTGTGCTATTTCGTAGCGAAGATAGGTTTGGTCAGATTTCTTGACAGTGACATCCACGCCCTGTATCCGGTGATCTGATGCATTTTCAGACTCCTGCGTGACTGTCGCCCCGACGGCAATGTTATCGTTGATCCAATGGCGTGCTCGCGCGCCTGCAGACACGTCACTACTACTGAAGCCGTCGGGAATATATTCATAATCAACCACGAGGTAGGTATTCTCATCAAGGTCGGGTTCATCGCGGATCAATGATGGCCCGGATCCGGCAGAGACACTGAGCAGTGGCCGGGTTAATATTATGCGTCCCTGGAATTCATCTATTTCATAGTCACGACCGCGTACCATCGGGACACGCTGAATGACTTGCTCTGAGTTATTTCTTCTGACCTCTATGCGGAGTTTTTCCGAGCCTGGAACGATGTCCTGATCACGAAGGTAATACAGGCTGCCTCCGGTACCGATAAATTCATTGTAACCGACACGAGTCTGTACCTCGGACACAAAAGCCGAGAGCTCCGTTTTTGTATCACCCTGAGCAGTGGTATCCGTGCTACGGGATACGTACTGAGCGCCGTAAAGACTGCGGTTGTAGCTGACGTACTCGGTACCGCTGAACGCGGTATTGAAATTCCCCCACAGCGCATGGGATTTATCCCAGTCGAGTCGAACAAATATTTTGCCCTGACTGTCGGTGTCACTGCGAACGAGGGAGTCATCGCCGTACACCAGATAGTATTGATCGGGATCAATCCGCCGGAAAACATTTTCAGGGTCTTTCTTGTGGAGGTTTTTAAACAGCTCCGACACATCATCAGTACCGGTGTCCATCTGGGCGGTCAGCAAATATTTACCACGTACCTTTCCTTTCAGGTAGAACGCCAGGCGTCCGTCAACAAAAAGATCGCCACCGTAATGATGCTTGTCTGCTGCAAGGGATTCGATGCTGCCTGATATACTGTTTCGGCCCACAGTGACATCAGCAAGGCCCACCATAAAAAAGTGATCGGCTTTAACGTCAACGGCGACCTCTTCACTGGTTTGTCCGCCGTCATGATCAGTGGTGCTGACATCAAAGTGGTGTTTCCCTGCCGGCAGAATGTAGTCTACGGATAACTCACTGTTGCTTATCGCTACATTCTGTCCGTTGACTGCTACGGACTTGATATCGTTCAAATCACGGGCACGCAGGGTCACCGTACTGCCATTTAACGCGATTGATTGCCGGGCATAGTTGTCCCGGCGTTCTTCCACAGAATCGTCGAGTGCGGCAACCGCCAGCTTTTTGATCCGTTGGTTGCGGGTGGCAGCACGACCTGCTTCTGCCGCTACCAGTCGCACGGTAGTGGGTACCGTTTGATCAAAATTTCCGGCTTTGTCGTACACACGAATTGAGAAGTCATATTCACTGCCGACAGTCAGCGCCATATTGCGAAGTTCGCTGTCGCTGAACTCCCCGTGCCATGCAAGCTCTGTTACGTTACCCGAGAACCTCCCCTGACGCTTGTATAAGGCCTGACTATTGACCGGACTGCCAACCGGGGTAATGCGCAGCTCCCATTTATCGAGAAAAGCCGTGTAGTTGGTTGATATCGAGACGGCGTGCGGTTTCTCCAGGCTGCCGTCGATCACCGTGGCGCTCGACGCTACCTTAAGCCCCAGATAAGGTTCAATGACATCGGGGTTGCGAGTGACGCTGAAGCGACCACTACCAGCTACCGTTGATGTTGTAACAGGTTGTGATGAGTGTGTCTTATCTATAGTCTCATCGTTAGCCGCCCGGCTGCCCGCCCGGTTGGTTTCACCCACAGCGACTTCACCTGCCTCCCCAGTTGATTTAACCGGTGGAATATTCGCATCGACTTTGTGAGACTGGCTATCGTTGGCTGCTGTCACCACAGCATCGATTACCGGAAAAATCTTGAGGGTGTACGGCGCGCGGATTTCACATTGTCTAGTGGCGCAGTCAGCACCTATTACCTGTGTATGTGACGATGATCCGACAGCGACAGCTGCACTGATCAGGGCACAGGACGCGGTAACATTGAACGGAATCTTTTTCACTGATCCCTGCTCCGTTCATTCAACGATTCGACTGTAATAGTCACCGCCGACATCAGTTGCTCACCCAGTTCATCGCGCAGCAACTGTTTGATGACTGCTGTGCGATCAGCAGCCAGTTCAGCTGCACGCGATCGCTCTTGTGCAGTGTCACCACCCGGCGGCAATTCGATTGAGACCTGCCCGCCGCCATATTCACGCAGTGCACTGGCAATACCTGTGATGATGCCTCGCTGGTCCGTTCTTACGGTTGCGCGGTCTGCATCAAAAAACACCGATTCGAGTTGCACTTCCACGCGGTGCTTAGCGGCAGCATGTGCGGGCTCGCAGGCGGCGGCATAATGATCCTGAGGTTCGGGCAGCAGTACACCGAAGTTCATGCGGTTCAGTGCGCGGTGATCCAGTCGCAGTACGTGCGGGTTATCTGTGGTGAAAGTTGCCCCTTGAGGAAGAGAAGACGGATCAACTTTCAATATAAAATTGCGGCCACTGGCGCTGCTGCCAGGGTCTATATCGGGTATGTGGAATCGACCATCGGAATCGGTGTCGATAATCAAACCGCTGACAGTGGTCAGTCTGGCACCGGCGATACCGGTTTCATTGATCCCCTGATTGGTCAGCTCGATGTGCAGCACTCGGGACTCACGGTCTGCTGCCGTACCATCAACCAGAGTCGGCGGTGCTACCGTATATCGGGTACACACCCGTATATTCTGTGAACTCGTGCCCCGTGAGATCTCGCCGATATGTGTCTCTGTGATAACCCCTTCGTGACTGACATCTATCCGGGTGCCCTGCTCCGTCGATATGCTGAATCCATTGTTTGTTGTCAACGGCATATTGACGACAATACGATTGGATGCAGGATCATCAGCAATACCGGATCTTGGCGCAATCGGAGGAAGGCGGAGCACGCCGTAGTGCTCGCTGTGCATCGTTAAACCACTGACAACGGCGGAATCCTGATAACCATCACCGTCCCGATCGAAAAAGACTTTTCCTATCAGCGTTGCCTGGCCGATTACGGGGTCTGACACGACGTCTACCAGGGCTGTCGCTTCATTGCTGCGCTCTCCATTCGGCCCGAGCGCGCTTGCCCGATTGATATATTGACCGTTAACCAGGCCTGCATTGATACGCATCAGGTAGGAGATTGTTACGGTCTCGCCCTCGGCCAGATCAAACGCATTGAAACTGACGTTGTCGGCAAATGCTGTTGAGAGCCCGCTGACTTCATCATCTGCAGTTCCCGGACGTTGATCCGGTCCGCTGCGAATCAACCGCACGCTTTCCGCCACCAGTGAAAATCCGTTCGGCGGAGAATCCACTACTTCTATGGCAAATGCCGGCGTGTCTTTCAGGTTCTCTACCGTCAAGGTGTAACCTACGACGGAACCAATAGAAGTGCTCGCGGTGTCTGCTGTCTTTGTCAGTAGTATTTGTGCATCATTTGCCCGCGCATCTAACGGCAGATGATTGAAGATCACCGGACTGTCACCGGCTTCCAGTTCAAAGGCCAGAAAATACCGTGTGTCATCACTGCCTTGCGGTGGATCGGGTTGTGGCTGTACTTCACACGCACCGGTGCCCGCCAGCGCATCGACGGTACAGCCACTCTCGAGCTCATCAGAATCGAATGTCATTTCAACTGAATCGAGTGACAGTGAATTGCCATCAGTGGCACAGCCGATTTGATTATTCCCGCAGGCAGGATTTTCTTGTTGTCTGATAATGGCTGAAAACCGCTCATGGTAGGCCTCCGGTACCGAGGCAATCTCAATGCGATAGGTTTCACCACTGCCACAGCTGGCATGTGAATCAGGTGTCAGATAAAAGTTGTATAACCCGTCAGTCCCTGTAGTTTGTCCTTGTTGTCCTTCCCGCAGACAACTTGAATCGATTACCGCGCTGGAGGAATTCACCATCAGCAGGGTTACACCCTCAATCGGGGTGCGGTCAATACTGTCGTACACCACACCACTCGGGGACACCGGCAGCGGTATATAAAACAACTGGTCCGAAAGTACGGCCAATGCGGTCGGTGTACTGCCGATAAATACACCGGCTTCGTTATAGAACTCAATGGTGTAGTCACCGGGGATCAGGCCTGTAAACTGGTAGTCACCATTTTCGTCGGTTAAGGTGACCGCTATCACCTCACCTCTGTCATCAAGCAGCTTTATCAGCCAGCCGGCTTTGCGCGCTTCATCGGGATCGGGGACGCCATCGCGGTCGCGGTCGAGCCAGGTTATACCGGAGATACTGGCAGGTGCTTCATAGGTAACCGTGACCGTGGCACGATTAGACTCCATCAGCGTGGTATCCTGAACGGTGTACTCCACCGGTGTCGGGCTGGTCAGCACACCCTCGTCAGGCGTAAAGCTAATGTCACCCGTATCCGGATTAACACGCCATACTCCTTCATTCGCCACTGGCAACACGGCAACAGTGTCACCGGTAACCGGATCTATCAGCTGTAAGGTTGTAATATCCAGATTATCTTCCGGGTCACTGTCGTTAGCGGTGACCGCTACTACCACCGGCTGTGCCAGCGGTTGTTCAAGCTTCTCATCGTCATTGGCAACAGGCGCGCTTTGCGGGTAATCCACGGTGATGCTTGCTTCATTTGACACTATCCCGGTCGTGTCAGTGACGGTATAGCTAATTGTCGACGGATCATGTTTAAAACCGGCAAGCGGGGTGAACGTGATGATGCCGGTGTCGTTTTCCAGTTGCCACACTCCTTCACCGGCAACAATCAGTTGATCTGCATCTCCATCGTCGTCTGTATCTGTCGCATTCGGATCGACAATCGTTATCGTGCTAACATCGAGATCACCTTCGGCGTCGGTGTCTTCGCCGTCACCGTTGTCGGTCAACAGCGCGATACTGGTCGGGTTGTCAGGTGACGGGGCTGCAGGGTTCGCTTTTACATCATTCTTAGCGACTGGTGCAGACTGGCGGTAGTCAATAGTCAGTGTTGCCGTATTAGAGGTCTGTCCACTGCGATCACTAACGGTATAACTGACGGGTGTTGGATCTGCGGTAAAGCCGATTTCAGGGGTGAACGTCACCTTGCCTGTGTTGTTGTCTACAACCCAGTTGCCTTCGTCGGGAATAACCAGTGTATCCAGGTCGCCGTCTGCATCGGTATCCTGTGCAGCAGGATGTTGAAGAGAAACGCTCGACAGGACAAGGTCATCGTTAGTATCAGTGTCGTTTTCGGCACCACTTAGCGTTACCACAACCTGATTGTCAGGTGAGATGACGCTATCATCCGTGGCCAGCGGTGCGATGATGTTCATTGGCACACTGATCAACTGGCTGCTGGCACTGAGTTCGTTACCCACGGTATCTACCGCACTGACACTCGCCTGGTTATCGACTTTTGTGGCAATGACGTCTGCGAAGCTCACGGTATGCAACGCGGTGCAGTTCATCTGCTCACCGGGCTGCAGCGCAAATGGCCCGGAGGATAATTGCGCAGACACAGGCTCGCCGGGTGGCAGGCAGCGGATAGACCCTGCATCAGCGACAGGGTCTATGAGTTCAACATTGTTAAGTAACAAATTACCGTTGTTGCCAATGAGAAACGCGTAGTGAATGATGTCACCGGCGACATTGAACTGTGTTTCTACCGCAGCCTTGACCAATGTGATTGAAGGTGTTTGTGTGATTGCTGTGTCTGCGTTATCACGCTTTGTCCCTGCCTCTTTGGTACCGACCTCAACACTATTTATAAGCGTCTCGCCAGTGTCTATATCCTGTTGAGTAGCGGTGTAAGTGGTTGAATAAGTCCAGGTCTCGCCAACGTCCAGCGCACCGGACAGACCGGCATCGCCGCCTGGTGCACTTAAGGTGGTCACTGACCCGTCGGGCAGTGTATCCGTGACCAGTACATCCGTGAGTGTGGTATTACCGGTGTTGTCGATGGTAATGGTGTAATTGAGAACACCGGGTGAGGAAATGTTCTCCGGATCAACTGTTTTTACCACGCTGAACGCAGGGGTTGTATTAATCGTGGTGGTGGCGGAAGCGCCGAAGGTGTCCGTGCCGGTTTCGTCACTGGTGACCACAACGCTATTGGTTCTGGGCTGAGCGTTATCGATGTCACCCTGAGTGACCGTGTAACTGGTGGTGTATTCCCAGGTTTCCGCCACATCGAGAGTGCCGGCGACGCCTGTATCGTTGAGTGGACCGACCAGGGTGGCGACGCTCCCGTTCGGCAGAGTATCGACAACATTGACATTATTCAGGCTCACGTTACCCGTGTTAGTCACGCCGATGCGGTAGGCAAGGTTTGTCGGTGTACTGACTGAGGCAAGATCGACTGTTTTTTCTACCTGTATGTTGGCTTTTGAATCTATGCCAGTAACAGCGGTCGCATCATTGGTCGTGTTGCCGGTTTCCAGTGCACTGACGTTGATGGTATTGACAAAATCGTTGCCTGCATCGATGTCGTTTTGAGTCACTTCATAGTTGCTGGTGTAGGTCCAGCTTTCACCGACATCCAGCGCACCGATAGTGCCTGTATCGTCTGTCGGACCGGTTACGTCCGGCGTTTCACCGTTTGATAATTGATCGAGTAATGTCAGCTGAGTCAGCGTGACATTGCCGGTATTGCTGACCACAATTGTGTAGGTCAACAGACCGGGGACGGCAACGGTAGCGGCGTCGACACTTTTGGTCACCGTAAAGTCGGGTGAGGTGTTTATTTGCGTGGTTGCACTATCGCTTTGTGTCGTCGCCTCGTTAGTGCTGACTTCAATGGTATTTATCAGCGGTTCACCACTATCTATTACGTTCTGACTTACCGGATAGGCGAGCTCCCAGGTCCATGTTTCAGCAACATCGAGTACGCCGACAGCACCCGTATCGTTCAGTGGATTACCCAGCGTTTCTGTACTGCCGTCGGGCAGAGTATCCACTGCGCTAAGCCCGGTAAGCGAGACGTTGCCGGTATTTTCAACCTTAATGCTGTAATTTAGCGTGGCCGGTGCAGACAGTTCGGCATCATCCACCGATTTACTGACGCTAAACGACGGCGTTACATTAATTTGTGTTTCTGCACTGGCCTGCTGCGTACTGCTTCCGGTTTCAGCGGTGACCACTGAAACCGTGTTTGTTAATAGAGCGCCGGCATCTATATCGCTCTGTGTTACATCATAGCTCGCGGAGTACTGCCAGACTTCGTTCGGGTCGAGCACTCCATTCGCGCCTGTGTCATTCAACGGGCCACTGAGGCTTGCGACAGCACCATCGGGCATGACGTCAGTCGGTGTCACACTACTGAGAGTCTGATTACCCGTATTGTGAATGCTGATTTGGTAATTGACTGTTCCGGGCGCCGCTATAGCAGGTTGATCAGCGGTTTTTTCTACACTGAACGCGGGCGCCTGCGTAATCTCAACGTCTGCAGATGCTGACACTGGCGGGAGTTCATTACTGTTCACAGTAACCGTGTTGTCTATATCTGCATCGCCACCACCGTTGCTATCGATATCAGACTGTGCGACTGCGTAAATGGCCTGCCAGTTCCAGATTTCATCGGCATCCAGAATGCCGTCGTTGTTGTTGTCTCCACTGATAAGCTCGATACCGCTGGCCGGGATTATACTGTCGGTCAGGCTGAGTTCGGTTAGTCCAAGCAACCCGAGATTAGTAGCCGTAATGGAGTAGGTAATAGGGTCACCTGCTCGCACAGGTGTCGACAATGCAGAAGTATCTGCGGCCTTAACGACCGCCATCCCCTTGGGTAACACTGCCACAGTGGCAGTGTTGTTGGCAGGATTGTTTTCGTACTGATCTGCAGAGGCAGTTACCACAGCGGTATTCATGAACTGTGCGGGCACCATACCGTTCACAGCAGCATCTGCTGATCCGATCATGGCGGCACAGAACAAGCCGAGTGCGACAGCCGGCAGCCGACGCACCCGGTTACTGATGTGATAACTGATCACGATTACGGCGCGTTAACTGTCACATCAAATGACAATGTTACCGGCGAACCGACAGCAACACTCGCGATATCCCAGGTGAGACCGGTACCCGCGGGGTCGCTTTCATCGGTGGCGCTGCCACCACTGATTGATCCGGGCACATACGTGAAGCCGGCTAATACAATGTCAGTAACACTGACGTTGGTGGCGACATCGGGACCAGCGTTGCTCACCGTCAGTGTAAACGTAATGGTATCGCCGACGTTGGGTGTCGTGTTACTGACCATCTTGGCAATCGACAGGTCAATACCCAGGTCGTTATTGGTTATTTCACAGAGAACCGCAGCGCCCGGTAACAAGGTTACGCTGGTACCGGTGGCCAGACCGGCGGCAGGCAGGTCTGCAGCAGCCATAACCCCGTTATCATCTGAACACGACCAACTACCTTCAGCGTAGGCAGTCAGGTCAAGTTCGCTGATAGTGATCGGCAGGTTTGCCATGACCGGGTTTGCAGTGCCGGAACTGACTTCTATGGCACCAGTGCCGTCATCTATCGAAATATCAAAATCGTCAATAGTGCCGGTACCGCCATTGTCATTCAGGATATTTTTAACCAGCGTTAAGGTGGGCTGAATGTCGTCATTGGTCAGTGCACAATTAACCACAGCACCCGGGGCCAGCTGGAAGGAAGTACCACCGGCAGGAGGTACCGAGACCGGCAGATCACCGGATAATCCGGTTGCGTCTGTACATGACCAGTCACCAAGCGGCTGATAACCTGCCACCGGGACCTCACTGATGTTGATGTCAGTATTGGCCGCTACTGTCTGCGCTATACCGTTGGGTACATCTACCAGCGTATCGAGCGTAATGTCGAAATCATCAACCGTCAGGTTTCCACCATGGTCGTTGATAATCGTTTTAGTCAGCGTGATTTTCGGTGCAATGTCATCGTTGGTAATTGTACAGGTCACGTCTGACCCCGGAGCCAGACTCATGGTGGTACCTCCGGTGGCTACCGCACCAGACAACAACCCTGCGGTTGCGGTCAGGTTGTTGGCATCTGTACAGCTCCACGTGCCTTCCGTATAGCCCGGCAGGTTAAGTTCCAGCACGTCAAGTGGCGTGTTTGCCAGAACAGATTGTGCGACTCCGCTGGTGTAAGGTACGCTGCCAACCGCCGGACCGAAGCTTGACGCTGTCAGCAGTCCGCCATTGTCGTTGGTGACATTCACCACTAAAGTGAGCTGTGGGGCAATATCATTGTTGGCAATAGAACACACGGTTGACTCACCCGCAGCAAGTGTTATTTCGCCATCATCATGTGCATTTTTTGACAGCACCCCGACGCTACAATTCCAAAGCCCCTCGGTGTAACCATCAACGGTACTTTCAGCAAGTGTATAGGTGCCTGGCGGCACATAGAGTTTCTCTGCCGTATAGGTCGTTGTTGTGCCCGCAGCTGTGCCGGCGTCAAACGTGAGCGCTCCCGCATCAGTGCTAATGCCGAAATCGCTAACGCCAAGTAGACCGCCGTTGTTGTTGATCACCTCTTTTACGATCACAATTTCCGCATTAGGCGTCACCTGAATCGTGCTGGAATTATTAGTGGTCTCTACCTCGAACTGGTCAGCCGACGGTGAAACTGTGGCCGTGTTTTCATAGTCATCAAGGGTCAGCGGGTAGGCAACTAACGGCAACAGCGCCAGAGCGACCACACTGGTACGCGGGCCACTGAATTTCCTCCTGAACACCAGATGTCCAAGGTGAGACAGCAGCCTGTTAGGTTTCGGTTCTTTGATCATATCCTTTTCTCAAGCCTGGGCTTTTCTCAGTATTAGGGTGGCAACACCGTTGCCTGAAATGTCAACAGTTCGGATTCACCGGACGGAAGATTTGCAATTCCCCAATCGAGTCCCGTGGCAGGCGTGCTATCGTTTTGCGAGTCGCCGCCTGACATGGATGAAGTCACATAGCCGAACCCTGGCTTTACCACATCAACAACCCTAACGTCTGTCGCGCTATCCGGACCGTTGTTTGTGACTTGTATGTTAAAGGTCACCACCTCACCCACTC
>JAHDHK010000017.1:4706-12711 GCA_020631335.1 Chromatiales bacterium | reverse complement strand
GGTCTGGTTGTTGACTGATTTTTCTATGTGCAGATCGACGCCTGTATCGTCGTTGGTAAATGTACAAGTGACATTTTCACCCTGCATGATCGCGACACCATCAGTGCCATCGCTATCCGAGCCGTTGCACTTGATTGCGGTCAGGCGATAACCACGAACCGCATTCTCACTGAGCTTATAGAGGTCAGCGGGCACCACTACTGAAGTGACAGCGGGCTCACCATGCACACCGGTGCCGCTGACGCCGGCACCATTGTCAAAAGACAGGCTGAAATCGGTGGCAACGGCTTTGCCACCGCTGTTATTGGTCACCAGCTTTTGCAATGTGAGGTAGGACTGCGCGATGTCGTCGTTCAACAACTCACAGAAGACTTTCTCCCCCACCGCAATGACTAACGAATTTGCGGTGAGTACACCCCCTTTACATTGCCAGGTGCCTTCGTAACCTGCGGGGCCTGACTCGGACAAAATATAAGTACCGGGGGTAATCTGGGTACCGGTTACCGGAGAGGTTCCGGTAATGCCCTCGATACGTTGCGGGCCGTTAGCCACCAGCGTAAAGTCAGTAACCAGCGCAGTACCGCTGTCGTTGTTAACAACTCGCTTCTGTAATGTCAGTTCAGCAGTGCTAAACACCCAGTAGTCAACAATCTCCCGGGTATGAGTACGTGTGGTATCACCTGCGAATACCTCTTCATCGACCGCCAGCACTATTTGGTCGGATGGTAACGGATCTGTGCCGTATAGTACCGACCACGAGCCGTTTCCGCCGTCTTCTCCCACCTGGGTTGTCACGCCAATGTTGTAATCACCGGCAAGTGAGTAAGGGTATCCGGTGTTTGTTCCACTGTTGCCGGCAATCAGGTCAGCACCGCGGTCAAGCTCATAACTAATGCTGTTTATTGTGCCCCTGCCCGCTTCAGCAACCAGATACCCCAGCGTCTCGGGTGCACGTGAGTCGCGGATCATTCCAATATGCTTACCCACACAGATGCCGTCAGACTGCCCGCTGTGAAATGGCTCGTTCTGGCGTGCGTCACAGTCTGTCGCGTGAAAGACACTCGCCCTGTTATCGTTGTGGCTGATCACCTGCCCCAGCACTACCGGGTTTGTGTAACTGTGAGTAATGGTCGAGCTGACATTCTCCAGAAGCGTCTGCCCCCAGGCTCCATCAGTCGAATATTGGCCACTGGTCTTATCGGATACTACGGTATAAGCCTCGTAGCGCCGCCCGTCAGGCAGAACATGTGCGCCTTCTTCAGTCACTATACAGTGCACATCTGCAGTGCCGGCGTTGGAGTCCTCCCAGCCCTGAAGCCGTATATCAAAGCTCCCGGTTCCGATATTTCGTATTCTTACAACAGCAGGTGGATGGCTCCAATTAGGGTGAGCGCCGGCAAACGTCGGCAGATGCTGGCTGCAAAGTGGAATAGCGCTACGATAGGTGTTATCCAACGACACTGTTTGCCAACTACTGGAGACCGAACTGATTATCATTACTTCAAATTCATCTGTCAGAACTGCTGCGTTAACCTGAAATGACGACGCGACTAACGTGAATACACTGGCTATCAGAAATAGTGTGAAGCCGGTAGCACGGCTATAGGCGACACTGATAAAATAACGTTGCCACAGGCGATCAACCTTTCCTGCTCTTTTTAACAGCAGCACGTTTATGGAAGCATTCATCTGATGTCACAAACAATACTAATAGCTATTACACCAAAGCCGCTTCACTTCCTGTTCCAATAAACCGGTTGATCCGACATAGTTCCGGAGTGTGTTACTTTAGTTTGCAGTTACTCTTTCGAAGATGCGTATAACAGGGCACACCGTTGACAGCTGAGTGTTAACTGGATAACAGTCTGTAACAGTGTTAACAATTGGCGGGGTGAGTGATGGCAGGGAAACCCGAACAGACGTCTTGTTTGATGACACCTGTCTTTCAGCGGTTATGCTTATCTGATACCGGAGTTGATATTATGGCGGAAGGACTACTGCGCTGAATGTCGCGGTTTGTACACCGCCCGCAGCAATCTCAACGCCACTCCACTCAATGCTATTACCGCTGATGACAGGGGTACTTCCGGCAGGGCTGTTAATCACCACAGGCGGACCGAATCCCGACGGCAACTCATCTGTTATTCTGGCATCGGTCGCACTGGCCGGGCCGTTGTTTTTCACCGTGAGGGTAAATCTGACTACATCGCCAATGTTCGGGGTAGCGTCATCAACTGTTTTAGAAATTGATAATGCAATTTCATTGTTTATCAGTCCGACAACGTATACCCCGTCTGCCGGAAGCAGCGAGAACGATACTGCCCCGCCAGTCATAGTGGAGCGACTTACTTCTGTGAAATTGCCTGAACCCGCGGCTTTGTATAGTAATCCGTAGTCACGGTCATTGCTCACAGGCATGCCGATTTCCACAGCGTTGAAGGTCAGATTAACCGTGCCTCCTGTACCGGTACTGTCGATGTACCAGGAGCGATTGCTGCGGTAACGATACTCTGCGCTGATGTTGTCGCTGCTCGTCCCTGTGGTCGGATCATCCAGCAGGTAATTTACCCCGGCAAGCACAAATTTCCCGTCTCGATCCAGAAATGTTTCGTTTCTAATGGCCAATCCCTGCGATGTCCCAGTTTCCTGTTTCCCCTCATCCTGCCCGATGCCACCGACAAAAAAGTCATAGTCCCCGTTGCTTAATGAATCTCCCTGATAGACATCATCATAGTCTGCAGAGGCGCTGAGAGGTCGGTTCCACTTTGAAGACAGGTAACTCGACAAAATACGGCGTTGTGCTTTGTTCAGCGTTTTCTGGTAAAAGAGTGCCTCAAAGAATCGACCGTTATGCGCGTAGTTTAGAAACGGCCAGCCACCCAGGGCAAACTGAGAATTACCGGAGACCGTGTAAACGCCAGCGCCGGCATCCTCGAGTAGTATTTCGCCATCGCGCACGATAGCCTGTCGTCCCGGAGAGCCGATAAAGTTCCACAAATACTCTGTGGACAATGTAATGGGCAGGTTCTGATACATGCGTGCCGGAGCGGAACAGCAGATGCCGTGGTCGTAGAAAGTCAGACCGCTGCCCCAGGGCACATGCGTTGACAGCCGGTTATAGTGATTGTCGGTTGACGAGAAAACACCACTATTGGTGATTCGATCTGTACTGAATACAATGAATGAATCAGCTGTATCTACACTGCCTGTCCAGATATCAGTGGTGTCAATCATTTTGTCGTTGATACCGTCAAAATCAACACCATGCCTTTGAATCGATGATGAGTGATGACGATACAACGGTTGCAACGTGCCACTGGCTGTCAGATGGTTGCTGTTACCGGACTTGTCCTGCCACAAGCCGATGCTGGAATCGGCAGACGGGTTGTCGGTATAGATGCGGTTAGCATTGAGATCTACCGCATCGTACCAGGCTCGCAGATTATCAGTAATATCATCCGGGGCTGCGGCGATGCCTAAACCGGCATAAAGCAATAATATAAGGCTGGTTGATCTGGCTATTACTGTGTTAATTGACATTGCTATTCACTATTAAACATGCAAGCGATAGCGACTTGCATGCTTTTACCTCAGTGATACCCGATAAGTGACATGAGTTCGACCCTTAAGCGACTTGATGCGGTGTCATGTAGGTCCATTTTATTGGGTGCTTTGCAGGTAATAGATTTTTTCCGGCTGCGACACAGATCTGCCTGTCAGGCAGCTGTTGAGAGCAATGTACCATTGAGCAGCTCATCCACCGGTCTATAGCAGGGTTGTTCCATAATTCTGTCCATCCAGTTTCCAATGCCCTTATATTGAGGAAAATCCAGGCCCCACTCACTGGCCAGATGCGTATAACCAAAGAGTATGATATCGGCAACGCTGAAACCACAGTCGGTAATATACAAACGATTTGTCAGATAATCGTTCAACACAACCAGGCCGGCATTCGCGTTTGCCCGCCATACTTCCAGCATGTCGGCAGATACCGGCTTTTCATCCGGGCAAATACAACTAAAAAACAACAATGGGGACAGGTTCGCTTCCAGTGTTGACTGTTCAAAATTTATCCACCGAATAGCCTGTGCGCTGGACAACGCGTTTTTCGGCATTAGAGAGGAGCCGTCTGACAGATACCACGATATGGCATTGGCGTCCCGCAGGTTGGAACCGTTTGGAAGCATCATAAACGGGTGTATGCTCACTAACTCCGGAGTGCGTGTCTCCTCTTCCAGTACATCAATAAACTTGATTGAGCAAGGTAAATCAAGCTGGTTGGCTACCAGTACCGGCTTGATGTTGTTACCTGAGCCTCGGGTCACGTACAGCGTCGGATTTGATTTCATGGTGGAACCGGTTTGTGCTGGCTATCACGAAATCTACGGCTTTGTGACGGGATGCTTTATACGTTTGTGACATTGAAAATATAAACGATTGATAACTGAACCGCCGTGGCAATGATTGATGTAACAGCTTATTCCGATCAAATTGCAAACCATTGTCACAAAGATGAGTGAAGTCGATTTTCCTCCAATTCTATGGTGCAGGAATTGCGACCGACAGCTCAGGAATACTGTGTCAGCGTCGTGGTTTTTACGCGGTGGTTAGCAGCGCTGCGCACGGAACATACCCCTCTGAAGCATCCAGTGCTGTGAATTGCTGTTTGCCAGACTTCATAGCGTGGATTCTACCTACCTGGGACAGGTAAGCACTAAATGAACGAAGTGAGCGATAATATACTTGAATCTTTACGTCTGTTTACCAGCAGAATTGTACTGGTGGCAGCAGCGGTCGCCCTCAGCGTCGGGTGTGCGGTAACACCCACTCCCCTTCCTGTCGAGGCGCTGGATAAGGTCCGACTTCAAAGGACACGGGCGGTAACTTCCGGGCAGGAGGTAATTGCAAGGCCGATCACCCTTCATGAAGCGATGGCTCGGGCAATTAAATATAATCTCGATCTGAAAGTCGAGATGATGTCTCAGTCATTGAAAGCCAGTGAACTTGACATTGCCAATTACAACATGCTGCCTGGCGTGGTCACAGAGCTTGGCTTTCAGTCAAGGGACAACTATTCAGGCTCCCGATCAAGCCGGCTTCTCAGCGAAAATAATATCGGTTCTCAATCACTCGTGCCGTCTACGTCTTCGGAAAAACAAGTCTCCAGCGGTAATTTAAACCTCTCCTGGGATATTCTTGATTTCGGTTTATCGTATGTTAGAGCCAATCAAAAAGCCGATGAGTACCTGATCGCTCAGGAACGAAAACGCAAGGTCGTCAACGGTATTATAGAAAATGTACGGACCGCCTACTGGCGTGCACTCAGTGCTCAACGACTCACAGAGCAACTGAAAACACTGGAACAGGAAATTTCCAGCGCGTTAGCAAGTTCAAGAGCCAGCTACAACGGTGGTAATAACCCCCCTATGGCGGCACTTTCCTACCAGCGGGAGCTGCTGAACATCAACCGCGATGTACAGAGGGTTCACCGGGATCTCAGTGTTTCGAAGCAGCAGCTGGCTGCGTTGATGAATGTCGACCCCTCGTCGCACTACAAACTGGTCTACCCTGATCGTGATTCTATCGTCGTCAACATTCCGTTAAAGCCCGCGGAAATGGTCAAGGTGGCTATGTTGAATCGACCGGAAGTAAGAGAGATCAATTACCTTCAGCGCATTAATTCGCGCGAATACTCAGCCGCTTTTTTGAATCTGCTACCGGGTTTACAACTGTTTGGCGGGTTCAATTATGACAGTAATGAGTTTCTATACAACAACCACTGGAGTGGCTGGGGAGCCAGAGCAAGCTGGAACCTTATCGAAGCATTCAAGTATCCAGCTAAAAAGAGAAGTATTTCAGCGAAGTCTGCATTATTGCATCAACAGGCTCTGGCACTGACGATGGCGGTAACCACGCAAGTGCACGTGAGTGCTGTCAGGTTTGCGATCGCCAGAAAGAGCCTGGAAACGATAAAGCAGCTGTATCAGGTGCAATCACTGATCATGAAGCAAATAGACGCCGGCTTTCGATCCGGAAGAATCAGCAGACAAACACTGATTCGAGAGAAAATGAATAAAATTCTTGCAGAGGCTGAATACGATATGGCGTTATCAGACTTGCAAAATGCCTATGCCAATGTCTACGCCTCAATGGGTCTCGATCCTTACGACAGCGCCACTACCGGAACGGAATCAGTAGATGTGCTCACGAAAAAACTGCAACAACACTGGCTGGAGCGTGGAGACACTTTTTCAGTGTCTGACCTCTGAATACTTTGCGCAGTAACGGTGGTCTGGAAGTTATTGATGAAATCTTTCATGGTTAAGCCGGGCAATAAGAAAGGCGAATCAACCCGGTAATCCACTGCGTGTCTACTGTGCTGCCTGTTAACCGGCTGTGTCCGTTTGTATGAATTAGCTAAACACGGCGAGTTTGCTTCCTTGAAAAAATTCAAAATATTGCGCACGAAAATGCCGTGGAAAACCTCCCGGGTGACCTCACCTAAGGTGACTGCAACCGAGTCTGCACCGTTGCGCCTTCAGGCACTTGAGCAACGATATCTACTCGACGCCGCCGGCCTGGAAACCATTGATACGTTTGAACAGCACGCGGGCGTTGTACCGGAAGATGACATTTTTGCATCAGAGCTGCCTGCCACTGCTGACGATTCAACCCATGCTCTGGTAAACAGTGTCGGCCAGTTCGACGGGCATGACTACGATGCCCGCTCGCGCAACGAGCTTCTTGTCATCGACCGTGGCATCGATGATGTTGATGCGTTACTGGGATCAATCCGTCAATCCTCACAGGCTGTGCTGTTTGACGTGCTGTTTATAGAGACATACCAGAACGGATTTGAACAGGTTAACGACTACCTCTCTGCGACTGATACCCCTTTCGACGCTGTACATATTTTCTCTCACGGTGCCGAGGCAGAGCTCACTCTGGGGTCGGTAACCATTGATAATAAAAACATTGATCATTATGCCGGTGAGCTGACCGGATGGCGTGTCGGGCTTGACGATAGCGCAGATATCCTTATTTACGGGTGTGACATTGCCGGAAACCTGCAGGGGGTTGCGCTGGCAGAAACACTCAGCCAGCTGACCGGCGCTGATGTGGCAGCATCATCGGATACCACGGGGCACACTGCACACAAAGGTGACTGGACACTCGAGTTCAGTGCGGGCCTGGTGGAGAGCGCTGCGCTAACGGCACCGGATTATCAGCATATCCTCGCCACCTCGCTGGTGGACGATACTACGGTAACGCCCGTGAATCAGCCCATTAGTATTGACGGGCTTATCAATGACAACGACGTTGACGGATTGTTTCCGTCGCTTTTGCAGCAACCCGAAAACGGCGTGGTGACGGTTCAGCCCGATGGAACCTTTTTGTATACACCCGATGCGAACTTCGATGGCACGGATCAGTTTGACTACACCACTGAGGCTGCGCCTACACTCAATGCCGAAAATGAGTCGTTTATTGTCACAGAAAATGTTCCCTCTACACTGAATGTACTGGCAAACGATGCGTTTCGCGGCAATCCAACGCTGACGGTTGTTTCAGGGCCGTCAAACGGCACACTGCTGCTTAACGCAGACAACAGCTACCTGTACACCCCGGATACAGACTACGAAGGCCCGGACCAGTTTACCTATCAGTTAACAGACTCCAGTGGCACGACCACAGCAGTAGTCGACCTTACCGTTCAACCGAATCCGTTGTCTATCCACTATGTTCCACCGCGGATTTCCGGACACTCCGAGGCTGGAAACCCGATTGAAATAGTGTTGAATACAAATTCGACCACCCCGGTAAACGTGACTATTACGGCACCCGGGTCGGGCCTTGCCCCGATCAACAAGGTAATCACGGTATACGACGGCGACGAATCAGTACGCATTGATGCCGGGTTTGGCGAAATCACCAGTAACGCTGCGTTCGGCAAGGTCGAGAACTCGGGGCTGATCATCGAGGCGGATGCCAGTGTGTATGTCGC
>JAHDHK010000017.1:0-4696 GCA_020631335.1 Chromatiales bacterium | reverse complement strand
TCAGGACGGCGGCAATGCGCAGTCTTTTGCGTCAACCAAAGGTATTAACGGCCTTGGTACCGAGTTCTACGCGGGTGGTATATCCAGTCTGGGCTATTGGGATAATGACGGCGATGGAGTTGGATTTATATCGTTAATGGCAAGGGAAGACGGCACCACGGTGACCATCGACCGCCCGCTGGGACAAACGTGGAGCTGGGGGGATGGTGCTGACACTGACAATGATGGATCAATTACCGTCACCCTCAATGCAGGTGAAAGCTACACCGTCCGTGCGGCTGGTGGTGCCGATGAAATCACGGGTACGCATATCGTCTCTGACAAGCAGATAGCGGTGTCTTCCGGGTCAAATGATTTTCGTGGCATCGGCGCCGGTGAAAACGCATGGGATCAGTTGGTACCGCGCCGGCTGGTGGGTACTGATTATGTTGTGCGTACCGGTCAGGCGGCAGGAGAAATCGTCAAAGTCGTTGCCACAGTGGACAATACCGAAATTTTCCTCGATGGTGTCAGTCAGGGCTTTATAAATACCGGTGAAGTCTGGGTAAACGACTTTACCGCGGCGCAGAACTTTACCACTTTCAATGTTACCTCTTCCGATCCGGTCTATTTATTCCATCAGAGCGGCCTGGTATTAAACCGTGATGAGAGTGGCCTGAGTCAGCTTGCGCCGATCGAAAAGAATGGACTTGGACTGGTCAGGTTACAAAGTCCGTCTACCGGAGGTACCTATTTTCTGGTCACCGCCACAGATGCTCTCGGCAGCCTGACCTTCTACAACATTGATCCGGCAACCGATACGAAAACCGTTTTCACCCCGTCCACCACCACCGAAACGGTCGCCACGAACCCGTCTTTCTCACTGGTTACCTTTACACTGAGCGCAAACCGGCACATATCGATTGAGGCCGATGCGCGGCTGCAGGTTGGACAGTTGGCCGCCACCGGTGGTGGTGGCGGATATTCCTACCTGGTGGGTTTTGAAGAGTCTGCCATCAGCGCCCAAAATGATGCCAAGAATGGTGTGATAAACACACCGATTGATATCAAACCGCTCGACAACGATACGACCTCATCGGGTAAGGCATTGCGGGTATCCTCGGTAGGGTCACCTGCCAACGGTACGGTAACGCAGGCTACCCCCGGCATACTGACATATACACCGAACACCGGATTCACCGGACTGGATACGTTCGAATATACTGCTGTCGATGAAGATGGTTATGCATCAACAGCCAGCATTACGATAGATATTCAGGCAAGACCCGTCGCCACGGTCACTGTCCATGTCGATAAAGACAGCGACATGATCAGCGATGAGATAGATCTTGATGATGATAACGACGGTATCCTGGATACACGCGAAAATGAGTTTCCGGCAGGTGTAGCGCGTACCGCCGACAACACTGTGTTCGAAAACCAGATTCTTAATGGTGGTTTTGAATCGATAAGTGCGCGGCTCAATATCGATACTGACCAGTATACCGAAGTCAGCGATGGTGCCGGTGATGGTGAGTTCATGCTGGTAGAGAATTCAACTGATTTCGCGGGCTGGGCAAGTGCCACCGATAACAACGGTATCGGTGAAGCTGGTGATACCCGAATCTTTATTGCTGACGGTGTTCATGGTGGCGGTGCGCCCTACCCGTCTATCCTGTCGCAGGAAATCTATATAGAAAGCGGTGAGACCTATGATTTTGCAGTGTGGGTCAGCAACCTGACTGCCGACAGTATCGCCAATCCGCCGGACATTCGCTTTGAGATAGCCGGTACTGACTTCGACCTTGATAACGACGCCGGGCTGTCAGCTGCCAGTGCCGGTGACTGGGTACGTCAGGGTGGAACTTATACCGCAACCACCACCGGCATGGTTCAGCTTCGAGTCTACAATGCGAACACTTCTGCAGCAGCGGGTAATCAATTCGCACTGGATGATGTACAGTTCGGCAGAAACTACTACGACGCCGATGAGGACGGCATCGCAAACAAAGACGATCTTGACAGTGATAACGATGGTATCGCTGATCTCTTTGAAAGCGGAATAAACGGGGCACAGCTGGCAGCAGATGGAAATGCTGATGGTACCATCAGCCTTGCCGAGGCTGCAGCTTTCACTGGCACTACCGGTGATGCTGACAACGATGGATTGATGGATCTGTTCGACAGTAACACATCAAATCCTGCCGGTGCGGCATCAGGTGGCATCGTACCGCTTAACAGTGACGCCGATTCACTGGGTAACTACATCGATGCAGACAGTGACAACGACAGCATTGCCGACACCATCGAAGCACGACCTACCGCCGGGTATGCTGCCAACGATGGCGATGTGACCGACGACGATACTGATCGCGACGGAGTGATCAGCCTGTTCGACAGCAACGATAGCAGTACTTTCGAATTCGGTGGAACGCATGCCTTCTTTCTTGCGCCTGTCGATCACGATCAGGATGGCACACCGGATTTTATAGATACAGACAGTGATAACGATACCCTGTTTGATATCGATGAGAGCGGTTTGCCATCGCCCTCGAATGCCACCATTGCCGATCCGGATGGCAGTGTTACCACAACTTTTGCATCACTGAGTGATGAAGTGCCGGGTAACAGTGAGGTGGGTTTTCGCGAAGCAGCGCCGATTGTCGACCTCAACAGTGGCGCCGGCATCGCAGACCCCGATCGTGACTTTAGCGATACGTTTGTCGAAAATTCAGCACCGGTAGCAATTGCAGCCACTACAGCCGGGATCTACGACGGAGACAGCGACACGTTCAGTACGCTGACCCTGACGCCAGGCGGTATTGTTGATACCAACGAAGCTATCAGCATTACAGGAGACGGTGGCAGTGTTATTACCATTGCGCTCAACGGTAGTGCTTCATCCCAATCGATAGCCGTCAATGGAACCACCTACTCTGTCGTGTACAACGCGAGTCAAGTCTCCGTTACCCGTGCCAGTGGTGTGATACCTGTCGCCGATGTCGAACAGATTCTACAGGCAGTTTCGTCCCAGCATAATGGCCCGGCTACCACCGCAGGGGACAGAACATTTGCGATAAGTGTCAATGACGGAGAAATAGACAGCAACACCGCCGTCAGCACAATCACCGTAGTCACTGCTGCCGCGTCGGCCAGCTGGTCAGTCACCGGCGACACAATGGTGGATGAAGGAGATGCAGCCACTTATACCATTACACTTGATAACGCTTTGTTGCGTGCGGGTGAGCAAGCCGCGGTCGCAGTATCGATTAATAACCAGCAGACGTCATCCACTGACTACGGTTCCTGGAATACTGCGCTCGCTAATGCGGTAACTGCCTATAACGCATCGACAGCAGCTGGATCTGTCCAGTGGGATGGCAGCCAGCTGGTATTTACCAGTGACGGTGCCGGCCCAATGGGCAATTTGCAAGTTACTCTGGCGGCCACCAACGATGTGCTTATTGAGGGCGAAGAAGCATTTTCAGTTGAGCTGTCGTCACCACAAAGTGCTACCGGTGAGAACATTTCGATAGCGACCGGTCTCGAGTCCGTGACGACTACGATCAACGATACACAGGGGCCGGGTGGATCACCGGACGGACCGGCGTTATGGTCTGTGATCGGACCCGTTAATACGGATGAAGGTGCTGATGCGTTGTATACCATCGCTCTCAGTGGCGTCTTTGGTGCCGGTGAAACCGCAACGGTTGACCTGTTCATATCAGATATTGACACAACTGCTGCGGACTATGCTGATCTATCAGCGGCAGTGCAGCTCGCTGTTGCCGGCAATCCGGACGTCACATTTAATGCAACAACCGGTACTCTCACCTACACCGCCCCGTCTGACGGGGCCTCGATGTCAGATCTGACAGTTTCGCTTGCAGCCAACAACGATGCGATTATTGAGGGTGATGAGCGCTTTGAAATCGGCCTCACTAATGCGGGTTCTACCAGCGCAGCGAATGTGCTGACCGACCCTGCTGCCAGTCTCGTGACAACCGTCATCGCTGATACGCAGGGTGCAGGCGGTAGTGCTGATGGCCCGGCAATGTGGTCGATCAGTGGTCCGTCCAGCGTGGATGAAGGCACAAGCGCTGTTTATAGTTTGAGTTTAAGCGGCGCATTCGGTACCGGTGAAACTGCTGCCGTTACTGTGAATTTGGCAAATGTCAGCACTGGAAATTCGGACTACGGTAGTTTGACCACAGCGCTTCAGGCTGCAGCCGGCGCTAATTCTGACGTCTCATTTAACACACTCACTAATACATTTACCTATACTGCTCCAGCTGACGGTGCAAGTATGGCGGTACTGTCTTTCAGTCTGCCGATCACTGACGACACCCTGGTCGAAGGCGCCGAGAGCTTTAACGTCAGTCTTTCCGGTGCCGGCTCTGCGACGGGTGCGGCGGTAGAGATTGATACCGGCAATGACAGTGTCGGTACGACAATCAACGATACCCGCGGCGCCGGGGGAGCAGCAGACGAAAGTCAGTGGCAGATCACAGGTACTACTGCTGTTGATGAAGGAGGGGTGGCGACTTATACCATAGCGATGTCGCAGGCACTCGGGGCCGGTGAAAGCATCGCAGTCGACCTTGCTCTTAACAATACAGACACCAATGTTGATGACTACAGTGGCTTTATTGCAGCCGTTAATGCAGCGGTCACTGACTACAATGCCGGTTCGGGTGCCGGCACCCTGAATTTTAAC
>JAHDHK010000301.1 GCA_020631335.1 Chromatiales bacterium | reverse complement strand
GTGTAAAGGACCTGTGTCTGACAGCGGCTGCGGACTTGACGAAAATTTTACCATCACAAATTCGTTGTCGGCATCGACATAGATATTCTGGCTATGGATGCCCAGCGCGAGAAACCAGTGCGTTTCATCGGCGGGGTGGGGGTGTGCAACGTACCACTTGGAGCGATAGCTGAAAGGGATGCCGGGGAATTTTTCGGCAAAGTTGCCTCGTGCCCATGCGTCCTGATCGCCCTGGCTGATCAGGCTTTCACACCAGCCCTCCGGCAGCACCTGGCGTTCTTCCCGGCGCCCCTGATTGGCCATCAGCCGGCCGACAAGGGCGAGATCCCGCAAAGTGGTGCAAACACCACCGGCAGCTCGCGGCGCTCCCAGTCTGTCGAGTGTTATGTAGCCACTGCTCTGTGCACCCATTGGTTGCCATAGCGTCTCGCTGACGACCTGTGCATAGGGTTGCTGGCAGGCACGTTCAATAATCCATGCCAGCAGGTCTGTGTTCGGGGATGTATAGGCAAACTGCCCCTGATAATCGGCATCTACCTCTGTGAGAGTCTGATAGAACGATCGGAGATCTCCGGGTTGTTCGCCGTCAGCCAGCGGGTTCCAGCCGGTGGCTTTGCGGTATTCGATGATCGGCCCTTCGGTGGCAAGGTAGTCTTCATCGAACGCAACTGCTGCTCGCATGTCCAGCAACTGCCTGACGGTCGTGTCGCGATACGCGGTTGTTTGCAGTTCGGGGACGTAATCGGCGGCTAGCCGGTTAACATCAATGCGCTGCTGGGATTCCAGCACCCCGCATACGGTGCCAAGCAGCGATTTTGAAACCGAAAACAGAATGTGCGGGTGGCACTGATCCATTCCGGGTCGATAGTGCTCATAGACAATGCGGTCGCGATGTAACACAAGCATGGCATCTATGTTCATCGTGTCGATAAACCCTGCGATCGACATAACCCCGCCGCCGTCGAGGTCAATACTCAGTCCACCAAGGTTCACCGGTGCCTCTTCAAGCGTCCAGATGTCAGTGGCGTCATGGCGAATGTCTGCTGTCGGCAGTAATTCCCGAACGTGGTTAAACGCCCAGCGCGACCAGGGGGCCTGTCGCCAGTTTGCAAGCGTTACCTGATTTGTATCGCTTGAAGGAAAGCCCTGCATGATTTCCTCACCCATCGAAAACTCCCGCTGTGTCTCGAAATGGAATGAGCCTTTGTATGATGAATCAGCTGCCCGTTGCAAGTTTGATCTGTCGAAAGTGCTGTTGGCTGCAGCAGTTTGTAGTGAGCAGGGGTGTTTTTATCGGTTCGCTAACTGCTGTTTCAGTGACTGAATGAGTTACTGTGATCTGAATTTCTATGCATAGCATCGGATGTTTATCCTTAGCAGCACGTCCGTCAAAGTCAGTCTGTCCGGACAATTCCGGTAGGCCGGTAACATGTGCAGATCTTCAGCGCAAGTTGTTCTTCAGGTGTCAGCAAACGACTTTTATTAATCCGGCAGCAAAAATTTTTTCCGCAGGTGTTATTCTATGCGAGTTAATGTGAGGCTTCCGGGAGAACTGTTTGCGGTCAGTATCAACCATCATTTTGCAGCGTCTCGGGCTTGGTGTCCTGACGTTGATTGTGGTTTCACTGGTGATTTTCTGTGCGGTAGAGATGCTTCCGGGAGATTTTGCCGAAGCTATTCTGGGGCAGGGAGCAACTCCTGAAGCCGTAACAGCCATTCGCGAGCAACTCGGACTCGACAAGCCGGTGGTACAGCGTTATCTCGGCTGGCTCGGCAATGCGGTAACGGGGGACTTCGGCGTTAGTTTCGCCCGACTCAATTTTGCATCCAACTTCGGTGCTTCGACCAATACCACGGTTGTATCGGTCGCAGACCAGCTCAAGCCGCGCTTTGTGAATACCCTGTTTCTGGCGGGTGTCGCTGCATCGATCGCGGTCCCGTTATCACTCATTATCGGAATTCTGGCCGCGCTGTACCGGAATTCCGTATTCGATCGTGTGGCCAACGTTTTTACGCTGACGTCTATCTCAAGCCCCGAGTTCTTTGTTGCGTATATATTGATTCTGTTTCTGGCGGTACTGAATCCTATATTGCCGTCTTTGTCGAACATCTATGAAACCATGGATTTCGGCGCACGGCTCAAGGCAACACTGCTGCCTGCACTGGTACTCACGCTAGTGGTCACCGCACACATGATGCGCATGACCCGCGCTGCCATAATCAATTTGCTCGCATCACCGTATATAGAGATGGCACGGCTGAAGGGCTTGTCACCGGTGCGCGTTATTCTGCGCCATGCGCTCCCTAATGCGCTGGCACCCATCATCAACGTTATCGCATTGAATCTGGCTTATCTGATTACCGGTGTGGTGGTGGTTGAAGTGGTGTTTGTGTACCCGGGTGTGGGGCAGTTGTTTGTTGACAGCGTTAAAATTCGCGACATTCCGCTGGTACAGGCCTGCTGCCTTATCTTTGCTGCCGCCTATGTATTGTTGAACCTGCTGGCAGATGTGATGTCGATAATTTCGAACCCGAGGCTGCGACATCCAAAATGATTGTGATTCGAAAGTGCGGTGACAAACTGAACACGACAGGAATGCATTGATGGCGATAGCATTGTGGCGTGCGCTTTTGATTGGCGGTGTTTTGTGGCTGGCCGCAATGATGTTGCCGCCACTGATGTCTGGTGGGTGGGACGGTCTGGTTGCCGCTGCCAGTCAGCAACGACTGGTACGCACGATATTCTGGATTTCTGTCGTGTTGCTGATTGCAACAATAGTGTCGTGGGTGTTTCGCGAACTGCTGCGACGAACCATGCCGGAGGTAATTGCCAAACCGATGCGGCATGCGCCGCTCACCGCATCTTTCGGCCTGATGATCATTTTGCTCTATGTGATCGTGTCTGTTGGTGCCCCGTGGATAGCGCCGTACGGCGAAGCAGAAATATTTACCAAAATTAATGTGCTGCCCGGTGGTGACCCGGAACTCGGTGGCGATCCAAGTCATTTTCTGGGTACCGATCAGATCGGTCGGGATATCCTTTCCCGCCTTATCTACGGCGCACGCAACACTGTCGGCATCGCATTTTTAACCACTATGCTTTCCTTTCTTATTGGCGTGACCCTCGGCTTTTTAGCGGCAACGCTCGGCGGCTGGATTGATCAGGGGTTGTCTCGCGGCATTGATGTGTTAATGGCCATACCTCAGCTTATTTTTGCATTGTTGCTTATGACGATTGCCTCGGAGTGGTCGTACCGTTCGGGCATATCGCTGACGTGGTTTATGATCGTGATCATTGCCGTGCTCGACTCCACCAGGGTGTTCAGGCTGGCGCGGGCAGTGGGCTTGAACATTGTCGTGATGGACTACATCGAGGCTGCCCGGGTTCGCGGTGAAACACTACTGCATATCGTATTCAAAGAGATTCTGCCGAATGCCTTTTCACCATTGCTGGCAGAGTTCGGACTGCGCTTTTGTTTTGTCTTCCTCACCATTGCATCGTTGAGCTTTCTGGGTATCGGTATTCAACCACCGCTCGCGGACTGGGGCACGATGGTCAGAGACCTTTCTCAATTCATCAACTTTGCCGCCTACGATCCGCTGACTGCTGCGCTTCCACTGATGGCGGCCGGGGCAATTGCGCTGCTTACCGTCGCCGTTAACTTTGTCGTTGACTGGATGTTGCAGAACTCTTCAGGCCTGAAAGAATGAGTAGGCAATTATGAGCAGTGAGTTGTTGTTACGAATTCGCGATTTGCACATTGAAGGCAGGGCTGATGAGCAGTGGCTGCCGATCATCAATGGGGTGGATCTCGATTTACAGCGTGGTCGCGTTCTGGGCTTGATTGGTGAAAGCGGGGCGGGTAAGTCGACACTCGGGCTCGCCGCAATGGGCTTTACCCGTGATGGTTGTCGGATAAGCGGCGGTAGTATTGAATTTGACGGCACCGACCTGCTCGCACTGAGCAAGTTGCAACGACGCGCTCTGTTAGGCAAACGCATCGCTTATGTTGCTCAGTCGGCAGCCGCCTCATTTAACCCTGCACACAAAATTTTGAACCAGCACACCGAAGCGCCTGTGTATCACGGTGTGATGTCGAAAACCGAAAGTCAGGGGGATGGCATGGAGCTGTACAGAAAACTCCGATTGCCGGATCCGGATAACATCGGCTTTCGCTACCCGCACCAGGTTTCCGGTGGACAGTTGCAGCGCGCGATGACGGCAATGGCAATGTCGTGCCGGCCGGATCTGATCATTTTCGATGAGCCAACCACTGCACTGGATGTGACCACGCAAATTGAAGTGCTGGCTGCGATTCGCGATATCGTTGAACAGTTCGGTACAGCCGCTATTTACATTACGCATGACCTTGCCGTGGTGGCACAAATGGCCGATGACATCAAAGTGCTGTTGCGTGGAGATGAAGTGGAGCAGGCTGACACGCGAAGCATGCTGGCTAATCCGCGTGAGGAATACACAAAGTCCCTGTGGGCGGTGTGTAGCTTTCAACGTCCATTAAAAGCAGACGTCGCACAAGATAGCGTACCGGTGGTGAGTGTTGCCGGTGTAACTGCGGCCTACAATAAATCGGCCGATGTGCTGCACGATGTCAGTTTCGATGTGCATCGCGGGCGTACAGTTGCCGTCGTCGGTGAGTCTGGTTCCGGTAAGTCTACTGTTGCGCGCTGCATTATGGGGTTGCTGCCACCGAAACAAGGCGCAGTGCTTTATAACGGTGAGGCGCTTCCAGCCAGTTATAAAAAGCGCACTAAAGAGCAGCTGCGATGTGTGCAGATGATCTACCAGATGGCCGATACCGCGCTGAATCCACGGGTACGCATCAAAGACATTATCGGACGACCGGTAGAGTTCTACCGTGGTCTGAAAGGTAAACAGCGCGACGATCGCGTTGCCGAACTGCTTGAGCAGATCGAACTCGATCCGTCTCAGTATATGCAGCGACGGCCGACCGAGCTTTCGGGTGGTCAGAAGCAGCGCATCGGCATTGCCAGGGCGCTGGCGGCGGAACCGGAATTTATTATTTGTGACGAGGTCACCTCGGCACTTGATCAGTTGGTGGCCGAAGGTATTCTGCGATTGCTGGCCCGTCTGCAGGACGAACTTAACATCGCCTATATGTTTATCACCCATGATCTGGCCACGGTTCGCGCAATTGCTGATGAGGTCGTCGTCATGAAAGAGGGCAGGGTTGTAGAGGCAGGGCCGAAAGAGGAAATGTTCACACCGCCACACCATCCGTATACGGACCTGTTATTGAGCTCGGTACCGGAGATGGATCCGGACTGGCTGACAAAGCTGCTTGCCGAGCGCGGGGTGGACAACATCGGTGATGCAGCTGTTGCACGGATGAATTGATATCAAAGGACTGATGGATAGATTATGTTTGATGGCATCGGTGTCCGGTGCCCGACATATCCGGACTCCCGGACTTTCCGGGCGGCCGACTAACGGCCGGGATGATTTGCCCGGTAAACCTACAAGTAGAGGATATCAATTATGTCTTTAGAACTTGATCGCCGCGGTTTTATAAAAGCCGGTGTTGCCGCCGGTGTGGCGGCGGCAACCAGCGGCCTGAGCCTTCCTGCCTACGCTGCGCCCAAACAAGGCGGCACATTGCGTCTGGGTATTGCCGGTGCCAACACATCGGATAGCTGGGATGGTCGTACACATTCCGACAGCTTTATGATCATGATGGGGCACGGCACCGTTTTCGATTGTCTGACAGAAGTCGGGGCAGACGGCACGCTGAAAGGTGAGCTGGCAGAAAGCTGGGAGCCGAGCGCAGATGCCAAAACCTGGACTTTCAACCTGCGTAAAGGGGTGACTTTCCACAACGGCAAAGACTTCAACGCCGACGATGTGATCGCATCATTGAATCTGCACACCGCGGAAGATGCTAAATCAGCGGCCAAGCCGATCGTGTCTTCAATTGTTGAATTGAAGAAGATGAATGACCATCAGGTACAGATGGTATTGAAAGCCGGCAATGCCGACTTCCCGTTCCTGTTGTCTGATTATCATATTCTGATGCATCCATCCGATGACATCGAAGGATCAATCGCCAACGGTATCGGTACCGGTGGTTATATGGTTGAGAACCATGATCCGGGTGTTCGTACCATTGTGAAGAAATACGCGAATCACTATAAAGATGATGCCTGTTTCTTCGACAGCATTGAGCAGATTGCAATCAACGATGCCAGTGCCCGAATGAATGCTTTGATGACCAATCAGGTAGATGCCATCAATCGCGTCGACTTCAAAACAGAAGTGCTGATGAAGCGTAACCCGAATATCAAAATATTCGAGGTAACGGGTAACCAGCACTTTACCTTCCCGATGCTCACGCAGAATTCCCCGTACGATAATGCCGACGTCCGAAAAGCGCTGAAGCTTGCGTTTAATCGACAGGAAATGGTCGACAAGATCCTGCAGGGGCATGGTGCTGTGGCAAACGACCACCCGATTGGTCCGGCCAACCAGTACTGGCACAAAGATCTGGCCCAGACTGAATACGATCCGGAGCAGGCGAAAGCGTTGCTGAAAAAAGCCGGCATGGAAGGTTTGACCGTTGATCTGTCGGCAGCCAACGCCGCTTTCCCGGGTGCGATTGACGCTGCCCAGTTGTTGCAGGCATCTGCCAAGGCTGCAGGTATCAACCTGAAGGTGGTTCAGGAGCCTGATGATGGTTACTGGTCAAACGTATGGCTGAAGAAGCCATGGTGTGCGTGCTACTGGTCAGGCCGTGCAACTGAAGACTGGATGTTTTCTACGGCTTATGAATCCGGTGTGCCGTGGAATGATACCGGCTGGGAAAACGCACGCTTCCAGGAGCTGCTGCTCATGGGCCGTGCCGAACTCGACACCGACAAGCGTCGCGAGATCTACTTCGAAATGCAGG
>JAHDHK010000300.1 GCA_020631335.1 Chromatiales bacterium | reverse complement strand
GGCTTCAAGTTTTGGGTCAGTGGCAAACTGTTTCCAGTCGCCCAGTTCATTCAGGCGTTTCTCGAAACTGCTCAACTTGTCTTTGAGGGCTGGTTGATCGCTCGCGGGCAGTTTGTTGATTTTTTTATCCAGGCGATCGTAGATGGATCTGGCCGGACCCCACTTACTGGCGTTTATTGCACTGTTCAAAGATCCGAACTGCTTGTGAACAGCACGCTTCAACTCTTCATTGTCTTTCGTCAGATCACGCAGTTTAGTTTCTACCGACCTAAGCAAGGCGGGAATCTCTGACGCATAGACGGGTTGGCTTTTGCCGCTATGTTGCGAATTAACAGCCTTACTGAGAATTTTGCGGTGTGCGTTTAAGGTGTCAAAGTCGGCGGCATCAGAATCATTTACCTGCGCAAACGCACTGGCGGCAGTCTTGCCGTGACGTACCGACATATCGAAGTTGTCGATATCGGTTTTTATTTGTTGTTGCTGTTTTGCATCGATCAGTTGATAACGTACCGATGACGCCTCCAGCCATCTTGTGCGTATTTGAGCGGCATCAGGTTCCGTTTTTTGTAGTGCCTTGGTGAGTTCTTCCAGTGGACTGGCGTGAATCTTTTTTACCAATTGTTGCAGGTGCGCGGAATCATCACGTAGAGAATCTTCAGCTTGCTGGCGTTCGCGGTTTTTCTCTACCTTGTCGCGTGCGACCATTTCCAGCTGGTTGAATCGCTGTTGGTCTTCGTCGCTTATGTCGAAGTCGAGCGTCTGCCAACGATTGAGAAACAGGTCGTAGCGGGTCATATAATTCGGAGACCACGCGCCGTTTGCCAGCTTGTCCATTTCATCAATTATTTTTTCAAGCTGTGATTTTCTCTCTGCAGCTAAAGCCTGTTTGCTTTGATGCTCCTGTAGCCTTTGTTTGAGCTTTCTTGCTACTTCTTTATCTTTGGTCTTGATTTGCCGCCAGACTTTATCGACGACATCGAGAGACATAATTTTATTGGTGACCTGCTCGCGGGTGTCGTGAAAGCGTGTCTCTATCGCAATATCACCATAGTCACTGTCGTTATCGAAACGAGCTAATCCGTATTCTCTAATTTGTGTATCACTATGAAGCGCGGTAATTAACCTCGCCAGATGTTTGTTGTCATCACTGACAGAATATTCCTGTAACAGTTGTTTTGTGCTATCACCGGCAGGCAAGGTCCGTGCGTATTGTCGAGCCGCCGCCGATCTTACCTGTTCGCTCTTGTCATTTCTGCTGACCGATAACAGCAGGTCGGTGTCTTTGACATGAGAGCAGGCGGCAAGACGCTTTTTCTCAGAGATATCATTAAGCAGCGTGTTTGAATTTCCACGGCTGGTATCCGAATCAATCGGTGGTGCTTGCCCGTCTGACTGACTCTGATTCGGCGGTGCCGGCGCTGGTTCTGCTTTTTGCTTTCCCCATAAAAGATTTGGAAGTTTCCCCAGCATGTGTGCTCCGTGATTCCCGGTGAACTGACCCGTAGCTGCTTGTTTACTGATTGAAGTTGACGGTCCGTCGATAATTGTCGGCGGCTGATCAGGTCGGGCTCGACAGGAGCCCGGCCCGAATGAGGTCTACTGGCTATGGTTGAGCGAGTCCAGAGCTGTGAGCAATGCCTGGCCCATTTCGCTGGTCGACACAGGATCGACACCGCTGGCGGCGATGTCAATTGTTCGAATGTTATTGTCGAGTACCTGGTCGACAGCTTTTTCGAGCAGGTCCGCCTCCTCGTTGCTATCGAGTGAATAGCGAAGGCACATGGCGAACGACAGCACGGTCGCAAGTGGGTTGGCTTTTCCTTCACCGGCAATATCCGGTGCCGAGCCGTGCACCGGTTCATATAATGCTGCGCGCTTACCATCGATCAGTGCCCCCAGTGATGCAGAAGGCAGCATGCCCAGTGATCCGGTCAGCATTGCGGCACAATCTGAGAGTATGTCACCAAAGAGATTATCGGTGGCAATAACATCAAACTGTTTCGGTGCTCTAACCAGCTGCATTGCGCAGTTATCTGCGTACATATGCTCAAGTTGTATTTCCGGATAGGCTTTACCCACACGGGTGGCAATCTCTCGCCAGAATACACCGGTTTCCATCACATTGGCTTTTTCAACAGAGTGGACTTTGCCGTTTCTTTTTCCGGCGAGTTCGAACCCTGCATGTAACAGGCGCTCAATTTCACTTTCAAAGTAGACTTGTGTATCCAGTGCGCGTCGCCTGCCGTCAGCGAGTGTTTCTATTCCTCGAGGCTCACCGAAATAGACGCCGGCGGTGAGCTCTCTCAGGATTAGAATGTCCAGGCCGGACACCAGCTCTTCACGCAGCGAAGATGCGGAAGCCAGGGCAGGGCGACACGTCGCCGGCCGCAGGTTGGCAAACAGATCGAGCTCTTTTCGCAGTGTTAACAGGCCTGCTTCCGGGCGCAGGTGTCGCTCAACGTTGTCCCATTTCGGACCCCCGACGGAGCCCATGACAATCGCATCTACCTGTTTGGCTCTGGCCAGTGTTTCCTCTGCCAGTGGAGTGCCATAGCGATCGTATGCCGCGCCCCCCAGATCATCTTCATGGATAGTAAAGTTGAACCCGCGGTTTGAACTGAACCAGTCCATGACTTTGCGAAGTTCGGTGACTACTTCCGGCCCGATGCCGTCACCGGGAAGCAGCAGAATTGATGCGTCTTTCATAGTTGCTCGTGTTGTTAGCTTTTCATGTGCAAGTAGTGCAGGTGATTTCGCGGCGGCTTAGCCTGCGGCTGGTGTCAACCAGCTGCGTGAACTACTGGCATCTGATTCATACGATGAAATGGCGGTTTCTTTTTCAAGCGTCAGTGCAATTTCATCGAGTCCATGTAAAAGACAGTGCTTTCGGAACTCGTCGATTTCAAATTGATGTTCGGAGCCATCCGGTGCAATGACAAGCTGATTTTCCAGATCGATATTAAAGACCGCATTGGATCCGAACTCTGCCTGTTTTGTGAGTTCGTCAATCTGTTCCTGCGGCAGACGGATCAGCAACATGCCGTTTTTAAAAGCGTTATTGTAAAAAATATCGGAAAAACTTGGCGCGATGACACAACGTATGCCGAAGTCGTCTATAGCCCAGGCTGCATGTTCTCTCGAAGATCCGCAGCCGAAGTTGTCACCGGCAATAAGGATTTTTGAATCCCGATAGGCCTCTTTGTTGAGCACAAAGTCAGGGTTATCTGAACCATCATCGTTATAGCGCATTGAGTGGAACAGGCCTTTGCCCAAGCCGGTACGTTCAATGGTTTTCAGATATTGTTTTGGAATGATCATGTCGGTGTCGACATTGATCATAGGCAGTGGTGCGGCAACACCGCTGAGTTCTTTTAATGCTTTCATGCACTGGCTCCTTCGTTCAGCAATGCGCGCACATCCGTCAGACGTCCAGTGACTGCCGCCGCTGCGGCCATCGCCGGCGACATCAGGTGTGTACGTCCACCGTGACCCTGCCGGCCTTCGAAGTTCCGGTTCGATGTGGAGGCGCAGCGCTCGCCCGGTGAAAGCTTATCCGGATTCATGCCCAGGCACATGCTGCAACCCGGTTCACGCCAGTCAAAACCTGCGTCTTTGAGGATCGCAGCAATTCCTTCTTTCTCCGCCTGCGCTTTAACCAGCCCGGACCCGGGTACGACCATCGCGTCAACATGAGTTGCAACCTGTCTGCCTTCGACAACTTTAGCTACCTCGCGCAGGTCTTCAATTCGTCCGTTTGTGCACGAACCGATGAAGACCTTATCTACCGGAATGTCTGTCATCGGTGTGCCGGCGGTCAGTCCCATGTAGTCCAGTGAACGTTGTGCCGATGCCTGTTTGT
This sequence comes from Chromatiales bacterium, assembly GCA_020631335.1. Taxonomy (GTDB): domain Bacteria; phylum Pseudomonadota; class Gammaproteobacteria; order Granulosicoccales; family Granulosicoccaceae. Next base: position 3,083 of record JAHDHK010000300.1, on the reverse strand, counting down.
GCTCGTCGTTGAAGTCTTTCGGTGCCGGCACTGAGTCGGTGATGGCGATCGCATCTTCGGGAGAGGTGCCCCAGGTGACGATAGGTGCGATAGCAGTGGCATCAATTTCAACCACTTTGTCAAAGTTGGCGTCGTCGTCCGTTTTCAGTGTTTTCCAGTATTCAACGGCGCGCTCCCAGTCTTCGCCCTTTGGAGACTTCGGGCGACCTTTAAGGTAGGCAAAGGTTGTCTCATCGGGTGCGACGAGTCCGGCTCGCGCTCCACCTTCAATGGCCATGTTACATAGTGTCATTCGGCCTTCCATGGTGAGGTTGCGGATTGCTTCTCCGGCATACTCGATCACATGCCCTGTGCCACCGGCAGTACCTGTGTGGGCAATGATCGCCAGGGTTAAGTCTTTGGCGGTAACCCCGGGAGCGAGCTTGCCGTTAACCTTCACGAGCATGTTTTTCGATTTATTTTGCAGCAGCGTTTGCGATGCCAGCACATGCTCGACTTCCGAGGTACCGATGCCGTGCGCCAGCGCACCGAATGCGCCATGAGTGGCGGTATGCGAGTCGCCGCAGACAACGGTAGTTCCAGGCAGTGTAAACCCCTGCTCGGGGCCGATGATGTGAACGATACCCTGTCGCTCGTCCAGCTCGTTGTAATACTCCACGCCGAATTCGCTGGTGTTTTTTGCCAGCGTATCCATTTGCAGTTTGCTCTCCGGGTCATCAATCCCCTGAGAACGATCTGTCGTCGGAATATTGTGGTCGACCACCGCAAGGGTCAGTTCCGGTCGCCGCACTGGACGATTGTTAAGTCGGAGGCCTTCAAACGCCTGTGCGCTGGTTACTTCATGCACAAGATGCCGGTCTATGTAGATCAGGCAGGTGCCATCAGGTTCGGTACTGACAACATGGGCATCCCATATTTTGTCGTACAGTGTTTTAGCGGACAATTGAGTTGGCTCCTGGAAAATTGAAATAACACAAAGGCCGGGTTGAGTGGTGCCCGGGTAAAGTAACCTGTGGGTTAGTCAGTCGTTTTTCCTGCGTCGATGAACGAAGTGCTTCGATGTCACAAGGTAGATTCCTCCACCAATACGCGTGGTTACCTGCGCGAAGCCATTCAATGGACTGCAAAAACGTTAATGTTAGTGGTCAGCCGGACGCGCTGCAACGATTTAAGGGTTTCGTTGTTGTGGCAGGGCAGTACGAAGGGCCTGCGGAATCCCGGATATCAGCTTATTCGGGCGTGTACCCGCGAGTGGTATTCCCACGCTGGAATAAGTGCGGTGAACAGAATCCGGCTTGTGAGCAGAAGAAGCGTTTTACAGTAATGGAGGTATCACACATCAAAAACCCACTGAACAGCTGTGTGGCAGATTTATACAGTGGTAGTGCGGTGTTTCAGTTGACTTCAAAGCTGAGCACCTGAGGTAGCCATCTTCATCACGGAAGGAAGCGCAAACGTCTTCCGGTGTGCCGTACGTCACGGGCTGGCCTGCGGTCACGTGACTGTCAGGTCGGCTTCTGGCCTCTCATCTTTCGAGCTTCTATAAAACTGATACGGATCTGTTGTCACGACAACTGGTTGAAGGCCGCAAGGGGCGCTGCGTTCTTGTCGAACATGCTGATACTTCTGTGCCGGGGTGGGCAGCGCTGTTCATGGTGTAGCAAGTCGGGGATGCGCACGTACTTGCATGAAAAATAATTATCAAAATGTAAACAATGTATTACTGAATAGTTACTGCCTTCGCCCGTTGAACGGTTGATTGAGCGCTGGTATCGAGCAATAGTGCTTGTTTTTAGGGTGTGTAGCGGGCTTCAACGCAAATGTCATACTTCGTTTCTGTTGCACAAGGGATGAAAAACTGTGAATCAGTTTAGTGACATTAAACCTGACATGCTGTATCTTGTCGCAAAATAACAACAGCAATGTAGTTTTGCTATTAAATTCAGGAGCTTCTGATGTCTTTGCTGATTTGTGCCGCAATCGCGTTTCTTTGCCTGACGGCAATATCGAGACGCACAGACCCTTAGATCTGAAACGGGCATAAGATTGCCCGCCAGTGTATCGAAATCGTTACACTTCGATTGACTGCCGGGGATGCCAGACGCCAATCCTCCACCTGCCAGCAGTTTTCCTCTTTCAAAATACAACCAAAGAGTGGTCTTGTGGCGTAAGCCGCACTTGCTAGGACTGCTTGAAGTCCGCGCAGGCATTCAAATCACTGTCAATCGCCTTATACGCTTCCGTTTCTACATCTGCACTGCGCGGCCTTTACGGCGACGCTAACCCAGAATTGGCAGGCCTTCAACAAACCAGAACGTGATAAACAAGAGTACGGCGAGGATCGTCAGGGTAGTGATTACCTTTGCATCTGTGATCATTTGGTAAGGGCTCCAGTCGGATAAATGTTAAGTGCCAGTAGCTGTCGGCTGACATAATGCTGACTAAAGCAGCTTTAAGACCAACATTGACTCTATGACGCCAGACGAATTCAGAAAAGCGGGACATGACATCATCGAGCTGATAGCCCGGTATCGTGAAAACGTTGATTCGCTCCCGGTGCGCAGTCCGGCAACAGTAGGGGAGGTGCTGGATACGCTGCCTTCTGCTCCTCCGCAGGACCCGGAATCTTCAGATGCAATAATTGACGATGTGCAAAATCTGCTGATGCCGCATCTGACCCACTGGCAGCATCCCTCGTTTCATGCTTATTTTCCGGCGAATGCAGAGCTCTCATCTGTGCTGGGTGATTTGCTCAGTTCCGGACTTGGTCAGTTGGGGTTGAACTGGCAATCGAGCCCGCCTCTCACCGAGGTCGAGCAACGTATGTGCGAATGGTTGCAACAGATGCTCGGGTTATCTGCGCAATGGCAGGGCGTTATTCAGGACACCGCTTCGACAGCCACGCTGGTCGCACTGTTGTGTGCTCGCGAGAAATCCGGTGATTTCGCTCAAATGACCACCGGTATGAGAGGCACCGGCGACTTGATTGTCTACACCTCAGTTCAAGCGCATAGCTCGGTGGTGAAGGCTGCGCTGCTGGCTGGTTTCGGACAGGATTCGGTGCGTGCCTGCGGCATTAACGC
>JAHDHK010000299.1 GCA_020631335.1 Chromatiales bacterium | reverse complement strand
GATTATTTTTCGCCATGGCAGAAATAGGCCTGGTTCCAGCAGCATCACGACGAAGAATTTCGATCTACAATAAAAATGATAGGTACGGCGATAGAGATGAAAAAAGGCTGATTTCTGCCGCCGAACTTAGAGGTAATACACAGATCACTCAATTGAATTTGTGTGGTGCTGAGCTGCCAATCATTGATGTCGTGGATTGCGACGTATGTGCCTGATATCACGTGCATGTACACCCCGAAATCGATAGAATCGCGGTGTAGTAGCGATTGACTGATTGTGAGGGTGTTTCATGTTCCGATTATTGGCGTTTAGCCTCGTGATAATTTTCGCGGGCGGCTGCGGGGGAGGCTCTGACAGTGGCGGGCTGCGTGGTGATGGCACTGTGAGTGTTCAACTCACCACACCGGTCAGATCCATTCGGGCAATCGAAAGCAACCTGCTGACCCTTGAAGTTTATGTTGACGGGCAACTGATTTCGTCCCGCCCCAATAGCGACCGGTCATTCTGGAATGCTGCGTTAAGCGTGCCGGAGGATCGCCAGGCGGAATTGCGCATTGCGTGGAAGCACGGCGGATTTCTGATTGCCAGGCATATCACTTCAATCGGGCCGGTAGCGACGCAGGGGGCTTTAACTGTGACCAGTGCGGACTACGAAACCACCGGGCAGGAGTTCGATGCAGATAACGATGGCATCAGTAACCTTGATGAAGTGAAAGCCAATTCCAACCCCTCTGATAACCGGAACATTGATGTGGTGATTCCAGCAGTTGTCGGCGGACCGCCGGGTATTAATGGCAACGCCGGGATTGTGTGGGCTGAGAATGTCAGCCGTGACTGGCGTGGGGAGCGCCTCAATATTGATAACCTGATGATTGACAATGGCGCAGCTCGCACCGACGGTAATACCGAGTTTTTCTGGCAGGCGGAGCACGATGGCACGTCATTATTTATTATTGTTCATGCAAAAAACACTGCTAATGCTACCCCCCGGGGTGACTCTACAAATGCGACTCAGGATGATGCCATCAATATATTTATCGACGGCGACAACAGTAAAAACAATGCTTATGATGGTGTGAATGACTTTCATTTAGTGGTGCCGCTACTCAAGCTACGTAGACCTGATCCAGCCAGTAGCAGCGACCCGGTCACCATTGATGCTAACGGGCACCTGACGCTGGATGCAGACGATAACATTCAGGTAACCGGCAACAACGGGCAGTATTTCGTGGCTGCCGCTCCGATTGAGCCCAATGACAGTCGTACCGCAGATGCACGCTGGATGGCAGGGCCTGCCTCTGCCACGTTACCTGATGACCTGCTTTTCGTCACCGGCTTTGTTGATCAAAGTCAGCAGGTATACGAGCTGCGCTTACGATTGAATGATTTCGGCATTGTAGCGGGTCAGCCTTTTGGATTCGACATACAAATAGACTCGGATAATAACGGCGCGGGCCGTGACGCACGCTACGGCTGGAAGCACCCTTCGCTCGGCACCGAAGGTGTAGGTGTTAATCAGACTGAATCCAGTCCACGCGCCATGGGTACTGCTGTGTTGCAATAGTGGTATCCCCTAATCATTGCAACGAAACCTTGATAAGACCAAAACACACCAGCGGTATAACTGAATATTGATCGCCTGTTTGCAATAACACAGGCCGATGTGAAAAAAGAGATAAATGATGCAAAAGTGCTTATTGTTGGTGTTATTTCTATTACCCGTGTGTGGTTATTCTGCCGACCGGTATGCGCTGGTTATCGGTAATTCAAACTATGCCAGTGATCTGTTACTGAATCCTGCGAATGATGCGGCAGATATGGCTGTCCAGTTGCAGCAACTGGGTTACAAAGTCCACGGTGGTGCTCCACACCTTGATCTTGACAGGCTCGGCATAGAGAGAACCGTTCGTGCATTTGCCAATCAGTTGCCGTCTAAGGCACACGCATTGTTTTACTACGCCGGTCACGGGATGACTTCCGGTAGCGATAATTATCTGATACCGATTAACCATCAGCTCGAAGACCTTGAAGCGCTGCCTGATCGTGCGGTCAGTTTGCGTAGTGTGATCAACCGGCTGAAGAATGCTAATCCCGATGGTGTCAATATCGCTTTGATCGACGCCTGCCGCGATAGCCCGCTTAAAAAAAGCTACAGAAGCTTGCGTCAGGGGCTGAACAGACTTAATGATCTGCCCCGCGGGGTGTTTATCGGTTATGCCGCCGATGTCGGGCAGGTGGCTGAGGATGGGCTCGGGCGAAATGGCACCTATACCGCACAGTTGCTTCATGTCATGCGCAATCACCCTGATGAAATAATTGAAATAGCGCATAAAAAAGTGGCCGCCAGGGTATTCGATATCACCAGCGGGGCTCAGTTTCCGGTATCCGAAAACAAAGTCTACGGCAACTGGTGCTTTGGTCCCTGCGCGAAGCCGCTCGACACAACGGTGCCGGTGGTGCAGCCGGCGCCTGTCGCCCGAACTGCTTCGACCGGCACTTCACCGCCGCTATCAACGACGGGAATCGGCAGTGCAGAGACGACCGGGCGCGGCAACCTGCTATGGGTCGGGCTGGGGATTGTGGCGGCGGCGCTGATTTTGAGTAGTAGCGGTGGGTCGGACAGTTCACCACAGACCAATTTTTCACTGACTGTAGAGCCTCCGCAGTAACCGATCAGGGGTGTTGTTTGAGATATAGGTTATTGAATAATAATGAAAAATAAAATTAATTCTGTAATCTAAAACTTTTCTGATCATTCAGCGTTTAGTGTATTAAGGCGCTCGTTGAACGCGCCGCAACTGGCGAATCCACGTTGCCTGACATAATACCGTCCGGCAAAACCAGATAAGCGACTGGAGACACATGAGTACTTTCACCGAACTGGCAGACAGTGAATTAATCCGGCTGTATCAACAGGACAAAAACGAAAACGCCATGCGTACGCTGGTGTGTCGTCATACCGATAGAATATACGCCCGCTTTGCACGCGAGGTTCGCAACGAGGCAGACGCTAAAGATCTGGAGCAGCAGGTGTGGTTGCAGGTTGTCAGAAACCTGCATAGCTATATTGATGAAGGAAAGTTCTCTCATTATCTGGCCCGTATCGCCAGTAATCTGCTGATGGACTTCTGGAGAGCGCGGGGGCGAAAAAGTGAAGTATTTGCAGAGCAGCCTGCACACGGCGGCAATGACGATGATCGTGATTCAACGCAGCGTTATGCAACTGCAGGCCCGCAGTCATTTACTGCCGATGAAGAGCAAAACAGCATCAATGAAGAACAGGTCGATTATTTGATCAGGGTGCTTATTCCGAATTTGCCGGTAGAGCAGAGAACCGCCTGGCTGCTGAGGCATGAGTCTGAATACTGGGAAACCGATAAGCGTCTCGATTGGGCAAGCCTCGCCATGTTGAACGGACTGACTGAGGAGTCCGCGTGGACAACATTTGAAAATGCACGTCTGAAACTTTTTACAGCGATGCATCAAAAATCGAGTCAGTCAGCCCTGGATGGAGTGGAGTCGATTGTGTTCATGATGTGGACTCAGGCCCAGCGCCTCAGAAAAGCGCAGGCATTTACCTGGGAGTATTTTTCCGAGCTGCTTGATATACCCGTTAACACAATGAAAACCCGTTATCGCGCAGCGCAGAAGTCGCTAAACGATGGCCTGCTGGAACGCTTTCAGGACTAGATGATGTCATTGCAAAATAAAAAGCCAACTTTATCTGCCGAAAAACTATACCGTCAGTTTAAGCGGCACAGGCAGGACTCTGCGAACCATACCGTGTTATCGCAAACGCCGGATCTGTCTGCCGTACCAGCCGATGGTACGTTGCGCAACACTGCCTCCGAGTTATACATGGGGTTTAAGTCTACCCGTCGCGAAAATAAGACTGACGCGGTTAATGATATAATGCGTGCGATAAAGCAGGCAGCATCAGACATGGAGGGAGCTGCCCTGCCTGGTAATGCAGATGCACTTGAAGAACAGCCGCTGCCGGGTAGTGATGCCACCGTGTCAGTCAATGCTGTCTCCGGCCGTCAGGCGAAATTTTCTATCCAGCCATCGGTGTTAGTCCCTGCTATCGCCGCGGTGCTGGTCTGTTTGTTTATTATTCCACTGTGGTTAAACCCGGGTCAGCAGATATCCTCCCCGGTACCGTCCGAGCTTGCCAATGCGCTTCCGGCAGAATTGGTTGAGCAGGCACCCGAGGCAGTGGCCTTTGTCAGCAGTGATAACAGTGTTGCCTACGGATTTTCAGCAACGGGCACACAGGCGCAATCGGCTTTTCAATCCGGTGTGCTGGCGACAGATCTGTGGATACTGGCCAGCAGTAACAATAATGAACTGTTGCAGCAGTACGTGCGCAACACAGATGCATCACAATGGTCCGGGGTTGAAACGGCGTTTGCACGCTATACTGACTCCATAGGTACTGAAGACCCGGCAGGGCAGGGGGTGCAATTAAGAGCGCTGCTGGCGGCGATAGCAAAGCGTGCAGCCGCCTCGGGGCAGTCGGACTGGTTTGCGATCGGTCAATCGGTACAATCCATTTATCTGGCCAGTGAGCATGCGTTGACTACATCGGATTATTCAGCGTTATCTAGCGCTTTTTCGCTGGGTGCCGGTTTAACGATACCTTCAGGTGATGCACCTGCTACACGAAGTGTAACCACGCTGTTCAGTGACGATTATGTGATGCCAATGGCAAGCGTTGAGTTGCGCTGGATCATTAAAACCACTGAAAATATAAAATTGCTGATGCACTGATGAGTGGTTTGATGCAGCGATATATCTCTACTGCCGGCGTTTTGTTTTTTTTACTGGCGTTCTTTGCCCGTGTCGGCCATGCGGATGTGCGTACTAATGCCAGTGCATGGATTGATGCGTTTGGCCTGACCGCCAGTGACAGCGTGCTGGCTGGTCGTGTCCAGAGAATATTCAGTAATATAAAAGAGGTTACCAGCGGGTCGTCGCATCATTCGCAGCTGTATATTGTCGACAGTGATACCTCTCCCTGGGCTATCGCACTTCAGGATAAAAATATTATTCTCAGCCGGGGAGCGATCGATGTTGTCTATAGTGGTGACGATTCTCTAATAGCCAAAGACGCCCGCATGGCATTTATACTCGGCCATGAACTCAAGCACGTGATTACCGATGACTTCTGGCATGACGTTGTCTATCGCACATTCAGCAATGATGGCTTTCGTGCATTGGATCAGCAGGCACTTGCCCGTCGAAAGCAGGATGAGCTCAGGGCGGACGAAGACGGTTTTATCTATGCTGCTCTTGCCGGCTACGATATGACGGAAATCTTCAACGGGGTAGGGCGGCAGGACAGTTTTCTGGAATACTGGGTAAAGCAGACCAACACGTTTGCCGGGCCTACTCATTTCACTGCACCGCAGCGGATTCAGTTTCTACACAACCGCTTCAAAAGTCTGCATAACTCTACCGAGTTTTTTAAATTCGGTGTAAGACTGGCGCACTTTGGTTATTACCGCGAAGCGCAGATTCTACTGCAGGAATTCAGCAAGGTGTTTGAATCAGCCCAGGTGTTAAATAATCTGGGTTATGTACATATTCAGCTGGCCAGAAATTCAATGCCCTCGTCACTGGCCTACCGTTTCTGGTTGCCGACGTTGCTTGAATCGGGAGATGGTTTGCCGGGAAGCACGCACCGCAACCTGGAAGCTTCACCGTCGCGTGAGTCTGTTGCGCACCTGCGGCGTGCGGTGTCGCTTTTGCAGGAGGCACTCGACAAAACAAACCCCGAGTCATTTGATGAGAATCTTGAGTACACCATTCGGCTCAATCTTATTACGGCGTTATTTTATCTGCAGAAATATGATGCTGCCCGTGCTGTACTGGTAGAGTTTGACGGCTGGAAAAGCCGCCCGCAAATGATTGGTATGGATGCATTGATAGTGATGCACGATGACCGGATAAAAGATCCATGGGATACCTGTCCGATCAGTGCACTCGAAGATCATATAGCGTCCGGTACTGCGGCACCGAATCTAATCTATAACTACGCGCGTTTGTTAAACGACTACCGCTCACCGGCAACTGCCTCTGCATACTGGCATTATCTGCATGGGATTCCTGAATACGTGGTCACCGATTATCAGGCGATGATCTGTCGCGAGCTGCGTGACAACACCTCCTGTGTTGATAACATTAAACTAAGTGCGGATAGCAGTGGCAGCTGGAAACCATTGCTTAAGCCCGGTGACGACATTGACTCGCCTGATTCGCGTCGTATGTTAAAAGGCTGGGATGATCCGCTGGAAGAAACACTTGATGGCATTGATGCGAAAATATTTACTGATCCGGCGGGCAATACCTACCTGGCACTCGATGGCGTTATAGTGCTGGCCTCAATTCGCCGGCACGGGTTCGATTTTGTTGAACACCTGTTGGATAAACTGGGAGAGCCTGCGCAGAAAACCAGTCAATTTGCCGAGGAAATATGGTCGTATCACCCGAAAATGTCGGTGTTAGTGGACGGCAATCAGGTGAACGAAATCTGGCTGTCGCGTTAGTTTGTGTGCTGGTCGTTAGTCGTGATGGTGCAGGCTGTTGAGCAGCCGGTGTTTCCGCGTTACAGGCTCAAACGCGAGTACAATCGCCTGGTCTGATTCTCCAGGGGTTTAGTGCCTGCTCACTGCGTTTCGGTATTTTTACCTCTGTGAGCGGTAATAGCACGCTCGATACAACAGGCTGGCTGTCCGATACTGTAGATGTTCAAACAGCTAACGCACGGAATGCACGATGAATCGCTCACTAATCACCAGGTTTGCCGCTTTTACTGTTGCCAGTATTCCACTGTCGGCTTTTGCAGGCTATTCAGTCGCGAGTACCGCCGGCACTCAATTCAGTGTGACGATGGCGCTGTTGGCGGTTAGTGGTTTTTTTGCTTTCTCGAAAAAGCGACAGCTAAGTGCCGCATCTGACT
>JAHDHK010000298.1 GCA_020631335.1 Chromatiales bacterium | reverse complement strand
GAGAGTCTGAGGCAATATACACCGCGCCCACACGGTCGCGGTACAAGCCGAAGTTTTTTGAGCAACTCGCAGCCACCAGCGTTTGCGGGTTAGCAGCAGTGATCAGCCTCGTTGCTGCAAGGTCTTCTGTCATGCCACGACCCAAACCGTGGTAGGCAAGATCAATCACCGGCAACAGTGATTGTCGGGCCATAGCTTCGGAGATGGTCTGCCATTGATCGATCGTCAGATCCGCACCGGTCGGGTTGTGGCAGCACCCGTGCAGCAGTACTGCATCACCGGGCGATGCCCGACTCAGTGTGTCCATCATTTCATCGAACAGAATTTGTTGAGACTCTAAATCAAAGTAGCGGTAGGTCGCTGTTTTAACATCGGCCGACTCGGTCAGCGGTAAATGATTAGGCCAGGTGGGCACACCGATCCATAGCGTATTATCCGGATAGGCTGTTTTAAATACTTCTGCTGCCAGTCGCAATGCGCCGCTGCCGCCGGGTGTTTGCGCACCTGAAACGTAGCGTTCTGTGTTGCCGAAAATCAATTGTCCATAAGTATCGACAAACTCGACATCGCCTGTCAGACCCAGATAACTTTTTGAGGCCTGTTGGTCATGCAGACGATCTTCAGCTGCTTTTACCGCAGCGAGCACGGGTGTATCGCCTGCATCATTGCGATAAACACCGACGCCAAGGTCAATTTTATCGCCGCGGGTATCAGCGCGATACTTTCCGATCAGCGCGAGCAGCGGATCTGCCTGTGGGTCGGGAAGCTGGAAGGTCGCCATGATGGTGGTCCTGTGAAACCGGGTGAAGCGTATTGCCAGGCGCGCTCGGTACCGGATAATTTTTTACATAGTTGCAGATTAATGCACGGGCGGTGCGTGAAAGCTGATGGAATTATATCGAATACAAGATGCCGGTGTCTGAGTGGATTGTGTCATGTATTCTCCCGGCGCCATCGGGTCCAATCGCAGGGTTGTGGCCAATGGTGCTGAACCGCCATGGCGGAAATTCTGCGGTAGCCAGCCGGTTGAGCTCAACCGGTATATGGGGCGTTATCACTGAATCTGTCGGCTTGGGTGCCTGTCTCTCTTCACATGGCTTCAGGCAGATTTGCGAGGCGCGGGCGACTTCAGTACGCCGCGTTGTATCTGGTCTTCCTCTATGGATTCGAACAGTGCTCTGAAGTTGCCTTCGCCAAAGCCATCATCGCCTTTGCGCTGAATAAACTCGAAGAAAATAGGGCCGATTACCGTTTTCGAAAAAATCTGCAACAGGATCCTTGTAGTGCCGCCATCAACAACCCCTTCACCGTCAATGAGGATGCCGTGTTTTTTCATCCGCTCTACGGGTTCATCATGATCAGTGACACGTTCATGTGAGCGTTCATAATAGGTGTCGGGTGGTCCGGGCATAAACGCCAGGCCGCGCTCGGCAATCAAGTCTGTTGAGTGATAGATATCCTCAGTGCCTACTGCAATATGCTGGATACCTTCGCCTTTATATTGTTGCAGATATTCTTCAATCTGGCTTTTATCATCAGCACTTTCGTTGATCGGAATACGTATTTTTCCACAGGGTGAAGTCAGTGCCCGGCTTGTTAATCCTGTGTGCTTACCCTCAATATCAAAAAAGCGGATTTCACGAAAGTTGAATGTGTCAGCGTAGAAGCGATACCAGGTGTCCATATTGCCCCGGAAGACGTTATGCGTGAGGTGATCGAGGTAATGAAAGCCAACCCCTCCGGGGGTGGGGTCAATTTCATCCAGCCAGTCGTAGTCGCTGCTGTAGCAGGAACCTTTATCACCATAAATGTCCACGAAATACAGCAGTGAATCGCCGATGCCGTAGACCGCCGGGGCATCTATTGATTTGTTGGGGTCGGTATATTCTTTTGCGCCCAGTGAAAGGGCTCGCTGCAAGGTGTGTTGTGCATCGACAACCCGCCACGCCATCGACGGTGCGCACGGACCCTTTTCACGGACAAATGCGGCGGCGTGGGAATCTGCTTCGCGATTCAACAGATAGTTAATTCCTCCCTGCCGGTATAAAAGAATATCCAGTGTTTTGTGTCTGGCAACCGGCTCGTATCCCATGCTGCTAAACAGACTGGCTAGCTGTTCCGGTTCGGGATGGGCGAATTCAACAAACTCAAAACCATCGGTGCCGGCCGGGTTCTGCTCGTCAATCACTGCAGCATCGGTATTGTGTGGAAACGGCCCCATTAGAAAATTCCCTGCTTTGCGTTGATGATCAGTGTCGCAATTTTTGTGCGGGAGAAGATTGCAAGTTGAATGGAATTCGGGCGCTTTACGCAATATTTATGTATTCTTTATCGAAAAAGCGAGAATTTCGTGCAGGATAGATTAGATATAGCAATTTTAGCCGCATTGCAGGCTGATGCGAGCCTGACTAACTCAGCACTGTCTGAGCAGGTGAATCTATCGCCGTCTCAATGTTCGCGTCGTCGTATTGCATTAGAACAATCCGGTGTCATCACCGGGTACCGCGCAGAAATCGACCCGGTCAAAATGGGCTACACCATAGAGTCGTACACCAGAGTCACGCTGGCGTCGCACAGCAAGTCTGCCTCTGAAGAATTCACTCGCTACGTCCTGCCGTTACCCGAAGTCGTAGAGGCGCAGGCGCTTACCGGTGAGGCTGATTACCTGCTCCGTATCAGAGTAAAGTCACTCGATGCACTGGCTGAATTTATTCACAGCGTATTACTGCCGCACGATGCTGTCAGCCAGGTCAGGTCTGATGTGGTGTTGAAAACGATTAAAAAAAATACCGGTGTTCTGGTGTAATGCCGGGCAGGTTTCTCAGAGCTGTACAACATACCCTGCGAGGGATCCGCGATGGAGAGCCGTTAGAAGAGGACGAGACCGTTGTTCTGTTTCCCCAGTCTGCATCACTGATTACCCCCGGGCGCTGGCGGGTGCCTTTGCATGCATGGGTGGTCGAGCTGGAGCAGGGGACGGTCAGTCGTCGATTAGGTCAGCACAGTGTGCTTAATGTACTGGATCTACTTGATGTGGTCGAAGACCAGCCCATGAGTGATGAGTTCCGCTCACGACTTAACTGGTTTATGGCAGACCGCGAGATGAACAAACGCCTGCAAATAAGTATTGGCGATCAGACGTATCGCTCTCCGCGCAGCCCGCCTAACGGGCACATTAAATTCAATGTGGAATACCTAACCGATGCTGCGGCCGGCAGTTTGTTGAACTACGGTGTTGCGGGTCATCCGCCTGGACAAATTCAGCTGGTGGGCAAAACTGGATTGTCCGTCATCTCCGATATTGATGACACCATTAAAATCAGCAATGTCACCGATAAAAAGCAGCTGGTTAAAGGTTTCTTTTTTGATGACTACCATGTGGTGGCAGGTATGCCGGAAGTCTATGCGACTTTGCAGCAGCAATTTAATGCCTGCTTCCATTATGTGTCAGCTTCCCCCTGGCAATTGTATCCGACACTATCGCCGATGATGCAGGCGCATTATCCCTTCGGGTCTTTATCGCAGCGGCACTTCTATATAGCTGATCGAAGTTTTGTTCAGTTTTTCAGGAGCTCAAGAGAATATAAAGTCAATGCGATCACTGATATTATTGAGCGTTTTTCGGGGCGCAGATTTCTGTTGATTGGTGATAGTGGTGAGCGTGATCCCGAAGTCTATGCAGAGGTGGCCTGCAGGTATCCAAAGCAGGTGGCTGCAATTTTTATCCGTCGCGTGGAGGGCGATTTCCGTGATACCCGCTTCCGTATTCCTGATAGCGCCGTAATGCATTACTTTTCCGACCCATTGGAAATTCTGCCGGTCGCAGCGAAGTTGGCGGCAGAGGTCCAGCCGTGAGCGAATCGTTTAGCGTGATGGCTCGTGTGCGCAGTTTCAAAGCAGCCGGCCAGGGACTCAGGGTGTTGTTGAAGGAAGAGCACAATGCACGTGTCCACCTGGTTGCCACGGTATTGGTCATAGCGGCAGGGCTTGCCCTGGAGGCGGGTCGTGATGACTGGATTGTACTGGTGCTGGTAATAACTCTGGTATGGGTGTGTGAAGCCATCAACACTGCTATTGAAAATCTGTCGGATAAAGTATCGCCCGAGCAGGATCCACTCATTGCTAAAGCCAAAGATGTCGCCTGCCTGGCCGTGGTTCTGGCGAGCCTGTGTGCATTGATATGCGGTGCACTCGTGTTTATTCCGTTGTTGCGGGAGTGGTGATGCGCAACACAATATTCACTGCGCTGGTAGCGCTGGGTGTCTCTTGTTCATTAGTTGCAGAAGAATTACCGTCGTCGCAAGACGATAAACAAAAGACTCTCGTCGACAGAACTCACTCGCTCGTTAGCGATAGTTTTAACAATTTCATCTATCAAATTGACGATACGCTCGGTAGTGGAGAGCCGGTCACTTTGTCACCTACCAGCACGGCAAGAGTGAGGCTGGAATTTTCCAAAGAGGGCAACGATAGAACACAACTCAAAGGGACGATCAAGGTACGGGCAGTATTACCCCGATCTGAAAAGCGTTTACGGCTGTTGATCAGTACCGAAGAAGATCTTAAGCCTGAATCCGAAAATCAGCCACAGAGCAATACCGAAGGATTATCACTCGCATTGCGGTTTATTCGCAGCGCGCGTGATAACGGCTTTCTGAATTTTGATCTGGGTGCACGCTGGCGTGAACAGAAAGTACAGTTATTCGGACGGGTAAATCTGTCTTTCGACTACTTTCACGGCGGTCATGATGATCACAAGGCGACTAAGGGTTTTCACAGTAAGTTTACCAACAGTCTGTACCAGTATTCCTCGTCCGGATTTGAAAATCGCTTTCGCTATGATCTGAGTAGAACGCTCGACGAAAGAGACTCGCTGTTACTGCGTGGATCGACTGATATTCTTTGGCAGGATAACAGGCACGGGGCGTTGATCACCGAAACAGTCGGGCTGTATACCGACATCGACGAAAAACGGGCGCTGGCTTTTGAACTGCTGGCCAGCTACTCCACCCGCATCAACAATGGAGAAACCGAACACTTTCGCGGCAGCCTGGTCCGCTTCCGGTTTCGCCATAACATATGGCGGAAATGGTTTTACTATGAATTCTGGCCCGGTGTCAGTTGGAGTGCAAAAAATAACTATCGCCAGAAATTCCAGGGGATCTTCCGCATAGAAACATTGCTCGGCAAGTTCTAACCTATATACCAGGCAGCGGTGGTCTGCCTGAGTAGCCGGCGCCAGCACCAGCGGTCACCTTTTTTACAAAGCCGGTCAGGTGGTGGATTCAACAGCACGCTGTCCAAGCCGGGTGAGTTGCCGGTATGTGTACCAGTGTGACACAACCGCGCTCACTAATACGGTACAGACAATAGTAATAAACAGGCTGATCATGGGAAAGCCCATTACCAGTATCAGATAGGCGTTGATAGTCGCCGGTATAATCAGCTGTCTTGCTATACCCAGAAACATCGGAAAGAGTGGTTGCTTGACGGCCTGAAGACTGGCCACACTGATAAACAAAATCACATAGCCATAAAAAGCAATGGCGTCGATTTTCAGGTAAGTGCTGCCGGTTGCGATGATGTCTTGATTGTCTGAAAAGAAGCTCATCAGGGTGGGGGACAGAAACACCATGACCGGTATTAAAAATACAGAGAGCACCAGTCCGATAATCAGGCCTTTTTTGTAGGTTTCGAGCACACGGTCGGTGTGTCCCGCTCCGTAGTTCTGGCCAATTATTGCCATCACCGCATTGAAGAGTCCCAACGCAGGTAGCAGCAGTACCTGTTCGAGCCGCAGACCGACCGAGTAGCCGGCGACGTGGTGACTGCCGAATCTTCCGATAAAGGAAACGGTGATAAAGCCACCGAGTATGATCGTCAGCATATTAAAGCTCGCCGGTAACACCTGAGCCAGCAGCTCGCGCCATTTGGCCGGATTAAACGCAGGCTTCGCGGTTTTGCCAAGCGTTCTTTTTAATACATGGAAAAGATAAAGTGCCGAGCAGACTTTAATGATGACAGTGGACAGTGCCAGGCCGGTAACCCCCAGCCCTAACACGAAGGTGAGCAGCGGATTTAATGCAAAGTTGGCAAAAAAGCCTGCCGCCAGTGCGTTGCGATTCGACTTTGTATCGCCGAGTGCCATGAGCGCTCCGGCTGCGACTGACATCAATACAAACGCGAAGTTGCCCAGCAACACCACCAGTACATATTCTTTGGCAATCGGTGCAACGGCAGGCTCCGCACCTAAAAATACGATCAGCCAGTCGGCAATAAATAACCCGAGCATGAGTGACAAGCTGCCGATGATCAACGCCACGCCGCTGGCCTGATCAACCCAGCCGGCAACTGCCGACAGGTTTTTTTTACCGGCATCTGATGCGGCGATGGCTGTCGTACCTGCCTGCATGCCGGCACCGATTGCAATGATCAAAAAGAACACACTGCCTGCTATAGAAACGCCTGCCAGAGAGTCATCGGATAGCAAACCTGCGAACCAGAAGTCGGTCAGGTTGTATAACGTATTGAAGACCATCCCGAGGGCAGCAGGAATCGATAATGAAACAAGGTGCCGGTAGATAGACCCGGTGGTGAGATCATTCACCGACAGGGACCAGCTTTGAGCCCTGTAGTGAAAGTCTGCCGACCGTGAACGCGTTACGTCTTATGGCTTTGGTCGGGGCAATCATAAACAAGTCACCGTTGCGGCCGCACAACTGGCGCGCTACACCGGCGCGATTGGCAACCTGTACATTGGCTTCGAGATGCTCCGCTTCACCGTGCACAGGGATGGCGACATCGGGTTTTGTCCATTCATACATCTGTTGCAGTTCACTGGCTGATGGATGACCTGATGCATGAATCGGCAACGGGCTGCTGGCATCGGTAAACACATTGATCTCCATGGCTTCAAGCCGGGCTATCATGGCGTCTACATCGGCTTCGTTGCCCGGGATAACGCGTGAGCTGAAAATTACAGTGTCACCGGGCTGT